>JAGXRQ010000038.1 GCA_018335675.1 Bacteroidota bacterium
TCTGAACATTCTTTTGTTTCCCTCGCTTGTGCACTTTTGTACTTGAGCAATGAGGACATGATTTAATGATTCTTTTCTCTATACGCTCTTGCTTCACATTCTCTAATACTTGACCTTTTAACTCAAAGTCTTTTAATAAGTCATCAAGTAATTGCTCTTGTGATGCTCCTGTTAACTCTTGGAATAAGTTGCGGATTTCTTGTATTGTTTTCATTTGGCAAAGATAATATATTTGCTGATATATTTAGAACTTAGCTATTGATAATAAATTGATACGTAAAAATTAAAAACCCAATCATTATCCTCTAAATTTATTAAATTCGCAGCCTGAAAATATATTAACCAAATTACCGTTGAAAACAAGTAACCCATTAAACTACAAAAAGATGGATCAGCAGCTTTACAAAAAAATCAATAACATTTTAGGTTGGTTAACATTTGGTTTTGCAACCATGATTTTCATGATGACCATAGAGCCTACAGTAAGCTTTTGGGACTGCGGAGAGCGTATTTCCTGTGCTTTTAAGCTTCAAGTTATGCATCCTCCGGGAGCGCCTTTATACCAAATGATTGCGAGAGTATTTTCTTTATTATCGTTTGGAGATAATTCAATGGCTGCGTATTGGATTAATGCAATGTCGGCTGTAATGGGTGGACTTTGCGTCATGTTTATTTTCTGGACAATAAATATGCTTGGAAGAAAAATTGTTAACTTAAGCGGAGAGTTTACTACCAGTAAAGCCGTTGCTGTTTTTGGAGCTGGACTTGTCGGAGCGCTTACTCTTACTTTTAGCGATTCATTCTGGTTTACTGCTGTAGAAGCCGAAGTTTATGTTACTTCTCTTTTTATGACAGCTTTTGTCTTTTGGGTTATTTTAAAATGGGAGTCTTCATTCTATAACGAAAAGGACAATTTAAAATGGGTTGTTTTAATTTCATTCGTTGTGGGACTTTCAATAGGGGTACACATGCTCAACCTACTAGCTATCCCGGCAATTGCATTTGTATATTATTTTAAAAAATACAAACCCACAGCTTGGGGCATTGTAGCAGCCGGATTAATTGCTTTCGGTATTTTGGGATTTGTTCAAGGTGTCTTTATTCCTTATGTTGTTAAATTAGACTGGTTGTTTGAAAGATTCTTTGTTAATTCTGTTGGAATGCCATTCCATTCAGGAACAATCATTTATTTAATCCTTATTGTTTTAATATTTGCTTTTGGATTGTATTTTACACAAAAGCACAAACGGATTGTTGCAAATACAATTTTATTGTGCTTCATGTTTATAACCATTGGTTATACTTCATTCTTCATGCTTATCATCAGATCCAATGCACACGTCCCAATCAACGAAAATGCACCTAAAGACGCATTAAGCCTCGAAGCGTATCTTGGCCGCGAGCAATATGGAAGCTGGCCTTTGCTGCACGGACCTTATTATAATGCCCCAATCACAGACGCTACAGACGGTAATCCCGTTTACAGAAAAGATATTGAATCAGGTAAATATATTATTTCAAATGAAAGAAAAAGCACTGAATATGTATATGACCCTAGATTTACAACTATTTTCCCAAGAATGTGGAGTAGCAGGGGAATACATCCAATGGGATATGAAAGTTGGGTGCAAATAAAAGGTGTACCTATTAGAGTTGAAAGAAGACGTGAACCTGAAACAATTATTAAACCTACATTTATTGAAAATATTAAATTTTTCTTCAGATATCAAGTTGACCACATGTATATGAGGTATCTGATGTGGAATTTTTCAGGCAGGCAAAGCGATATCCAAAGCCATGGAAGCCTTACAAGAGGAAACTGGTTGTCGCTGCCATTTATAGACAATCTTAGACTTGGACCTCAAAAAGATTTACCTGAATCAGTAACATCAAATCCTGGATATAGCAGATATTTTATGCTTCCTTTTATCCTTGGAATTATTGGGCTTATTTATCAGGCAAGAAAAACACCTGGAAATGCTTTTGTAGTATTCTTGTTGTTTTTTATGACAGGACTGGCTATTGTAATTTATCTAAATCAAACACCATATCAGCCAAGGGAAAGAGATTACTCATACATAGGCTCATTTTATGCGTTTTCGATTTGGGTAGGATTAGGTGTACTTGCAATAAGCGATTTCTTATCTAAGTATATCAAAACAAAACATCTTCCAGCTGCAGTAACTGCGGTATGCCTTTTGGCAGTACCCGTGGTTATGGCAAAGGAAAACTGGAATAATCATGATAGATCTAACAGATATTTTACTCGAGACATTGCAGCAAACTACCTCAACAGCTGTGCTCCAAATGCCGTGTTGTTTACAAATGGCGACAACGACACATTCCCGCTTTGGTATGCACAAGAAGTTGAAGGCATTAGAACAGATATAAAAATAATCAACATGAGTCTGGTTAATACCGACTGGTATATAGACAATATGGCCAGAAGAAAAACATATGAAGCTGATCCACTGCCGATGTCAATGAAACCTTCCCAGTATAGAGACGGAACAAGAGATTATGTTTTTATATATTCTGAACTTGAAGGACATCATGATGTTGCAAAGGTTATAGATTTTGTTGCCAGCGACGATCCTCGAACAAAAAGAAGATTGTTTGAAAGTGACCCTGAAAGATACGACTACTTTCCAACCAGAAATTTTAGTCTGCCGGTTAACAAAGAAAAAGTTTTAGCTAACGGGACAGTAGCTCCTGAAGACGCTGATTTAATTATTGACGAGTTGAAGTGGACAATTACAGGAAGCGGAATTCAAAAAAATGGTCTGGTTTTGCTTGATTTTCTAGGAGTAAATAACTGGGAACGCCCAGTTTATTTCGCAATTACTACCGGAAATGAAGTTTATTTCGGACTTGAAGAGTATTTTCAACTTGAGGGAATGGTTTATCGTTTGGTTCCTATCAAAACTGCTCGCCCCGACAGGCGGGATGCCAGAAGGCTTCTTGAAGGAAGAATTAATACCGGAATTTTGTACGATAATTTCATGAACAAATTCAAATGGGGCAATATAAACGACCCAAGAGTATATGCAAATGAAGACATTAGAAGGCTCGGACAAGCCAGCATGAGATCTCTTGCTCATCAATTAGCAGAAGAACTTGTTAAAGAAAATAAACCTGAATTAGCTGTTGCTGTACTGGATAAAGTAATGGAAAAACTTCCTGAATATAATCTTCCTTATGGTCTGGAAATGCTCAATATTGCAAGAGCTTATTATTTGGCCGGAGCATTCGACAAAGGAAATGCCATATTTTCAAGAATGCTAGATACGGCAGACGAAGATCTTAATTACTTTTTCTCCTTTAAAGGGAAAAAAGCTGCTTTGCTCGATGATGAGAAATATGAAAAGCTAGCTATTCTTCAAAGGATTGCAGCATTTACTGAAGAGTTTAAACAAGAAGAGCTTTATTATGCAGCTGAAGATTTGTTCAACATATATTACAGCATGTATATAACGAAACGATAAGTTAATAATTCAAACATAAAAAAACTTAATTACCTAAATTTCAATACTTTTTTTGTATAAATAAAAAAAAGAATTACTTTTGTGGCACAATTAGGTTTTTGTAGAAAGCAAGGGGGCAATTAAGTCCCCTCTTTTATTGGCACAAACTAATTCTTATCACTATGATTGAGAAAGCAAAAATAGAGAAGATTATTAGCGAACATTTTGAAGGCACAGATAAGTTCCTTGTTGATCTAAACATTTCAACATCTAACCAAATAAGTGTTTTTATAGATGGAGACAGTGGGGTTAAAGTAGCCGATTGTATTGAGCTTAGCAGACATATTGAAAAAAACGTCAACAGAGACGAAGAAGATTACGAACTTGAAGTTTCCTCTACAGGAGTTGGGAAATCTTTATTAATAACTAGGCAGTATCACAAAAATGTTGGTAAGCAAATTAATGTGATTACTAATGAAGGAAACAAAATAAAAGGAAGAATTACGGAAGTAACTTCTGACGGCATAACACTAGACATCAGTGACTTTCTTAGCAAGAAAGAAAAGAAGGAAGGCGTTGAATCTCAGAAGCAAATTCCATTTAATAATATTAGAGAAGCAAAAATCATTTTTTCATTTAACTAAACACCAGTAATAGATGGATAACATAAATTTGGTTGAGTCGTTTTCCGAATTTAAGGAATTTAAAAACATTGACCGTTCTACTATGATGCTTATTCTTGAAGATATCTTCAAAAATATGTTAGTAAAGAAATATGGCTCTGCCGACAATTTTGACATTATTGTCAACATTGACAAAGGTGACCTTGAGCTTTGGAGAAACAGGGTAATTGTTGAAGACGGGAAAGTAGAAAATCCCAATGAAGAAATAGAATATTCAGATGCCATTAAGATAGAGCCTGACTTCGAAATTGGAGAAGAAGTTTCAGAACCGGTAAAAATGGAGTTTTTTGGAAGGAGAGAAATATTAGCAATCAGACAAAATCTTGCATCAAAAATTCTTGAACTTGAAAAAGACAGTATCTACAAAAAATACCAGGAAAAGGTTGGAGATATTATAACTGCAGAAGTTTACCAAGTTTGGAAAAAAGAAATTCTTGCTCTTGATGATGAAGGAATCGAACTTATACTTCCAAAAACTGAACAGATTCCGTCTGACTTTTTCCGCAAAGGAGACACTGTTAGGGCTGTAGTTTCAAGAGTTGAAATAAAAAACAACAACCCATTGATTATCATTTCTCGCACATCTCCTGTATTTCTTGAGAGATTATTTGAACAAGAAGTACCTGAAGTATATGACGGGCTTATTACTATCAAAAAGATTGTTCGTGCGCCGGGAGAAAGAGCTAAAGTGGCTGTTGAATCTTACGACGACAGAATAGATCCTGTTGGTGCATGCGTGGGCATGAAGGGCAGCCGTATTCATGGCATTGTACGTGAGTTAAGAAATGAGAATATTGATGTGATCAACTTCACAACAAACTCAAGTCTATATATTACCAGAGCATTAAGTCCTGCAAAAATAATTTCAATAAAGATTGACGAGAAAGACAAACGCGCAGATGTGTATCTAAAACCCGACCAAGTGTCTCTTGCTATAGGAAAAGGTGGTTATAACATCAAGTTGGCAGGAAGTCTTACAGGTTATGAAATTGATGTTTACCGCGACACAGAAGTTGACTCAGAAGATGTTGCACTAAGCGAATTTTCAGATGAAATTGAAGCATGGATTATAGATGAGCTCAAGAAGGTAGGTTGCGATACAGCAAAAAGCGTATTAAACTATACAATAAGTGATTTAGCTGCAAGGACAGATTTGGAAGAAGAAACTATCAAAGAAGTATATCGTATACTTAGAGCAGAATTTGAAGAATAATAGCAATAAGCGAATACCAAAGAATTAAAATAAATATTTGTTAACCAATATCTCGATATGACTGAAGGCCCTCAAGTATGGCGATTAAGCAAAGCTGCCAAGGAATTTAACATTGGCATTAATACTGTTGTTGATTTTTTATCCAAAAAAGGATTTAAAATCGACAACAATCCCAATACAAAAATACCGGCAGAAGCATTTGATATGCTTGTGAAAGAATTTCAAGGTGAAAAGAAACTTAAAGAAGCTGTTTTAAAAACAGGATTGAACATTGCTAAAAGAGAAACTATTTCTTTGGAGGAAGAGAAAAAACAACTTACTGAAGAGTTGAAATCCAAGGAAACTACAGTAGCAAAAGAAGAGCCATTGGCTGATGAGAAAGACTTGTTCATTAAAGACAACAAATCTTCATTGGTAGAAACCACTCCTGAAATTGCGCCTATTCCAGAGAAAGAAAAAATTGCCGAGCCAAAAATTCTTGGGAAAATAGATTTGTCTAAAATTCAAAAAGACGATTCTAAAAAAGGCAAAGAAGCAAGAAAAGAAGAAGCTAAGAAGGAGAAAGAAGCAGCCGAAGCAAAAGCAAAAAAAGAGACGAAGGCAAAGGAACAGGAAGAGATAAAAGTTGAAACTGAACCTGAGGTAAAAACTGAGCTAAAAACAGAAGAAAAACCTGTAGAGAAAGTTGAAAAACAAACTGAGCAGGTTGAAAAAGTGGTTGAAGCAGCAAAACCTGAGGTAAAACCTGAAGAAAAAGAAGTTGCTCCGGAAATTGTGGAACCAGTTAAAGCAAAAGAACCGGAGACTAACATTCTTAAGGTCGAATTTAAAAAGCTAGAAGGTGTTACTATCTTAGGAAAAATTGATCTGCCTGTTGAAAAGGAATTTTCTAAAAAACCTGTAGCTTCATCATCAGACCCAAATAAATCCAAAAAACGCAAGCGTAAGCGTATTCGCAAGGAAAAAGGAGAAGAAAGCACAACCACCGCTGCAGCAAATACAAATGCGAATGCAACTGCTAATAAGGAATCTCAGCCAAAAACTGACAATCAGCAAGAACAAGCTGACAAACATAAAAAAGGCGGGAAAAAGGGTCATGTTAAAAAAGTATTTATAAAACCAGAAGTTTCTGAAGAAGAAATTTCTCGTCAAATTAAAGAAACATTAGCCACTTTAAGTGGAACAGGTAAATCTAAAGCATCAAAATATCGTAGGCAAAAGAGAGATCACGTTCAGTTGCAAAGAGAAAAAGAATTCGAACAGTCAGAACTTGAAAAGAAAGTACTACAGGTTACAGAATTCATCCCCGCAAGTGAGCTTGCCAAGATGATGAATGTAAACGTTAATGAAATTATTTCAACTTGCATGAGCATTGGTTTGTTCATTTCAATAAACCAAAGACTTGATGCGGAAACCATAAGCATTGTTGCAGAAGAATTCGGGTATGAAGTAAAATTTGTTAGCGTCGACGACCAAGAGTCAATCAAAGAAGAGAAAGATAAACCTGAAGATTTGCTTCCAAGAGCCCCGATTGTAACTGTAATGGGACACGTTGACCACGGCAAAACATCGCTTTTGGACCAAATTAGAAAATCAAATATTATAGCTGGAGAAGCCGGAGGGATTACCCAACATATTGGAGCTTATGTAGTTGAACTAGATGATCAAAGAAAAATTACATTCCTTGACACACCGGGTCACGAAGCATTTACTGCGATGAGGGCGCGCGGTGCCAGAGTAACAGACGTTGCAATTATTGTTGTTGCAGCTGACGACAGTGTGATGCCTCAAACAATTGAAGCAATTAACCATGCTCAGGCTGCCAATGTTCCTATTGTTATAGCTATCAATAAAATTGATAAGCCTGGAGCAAATGTTGAAAAAGTAAAAGAAGAATTAGCTAAAATCAATGTTCTTGTAGAAGATTGGGGTGGTAAATACCAAAGCCAAGAAATCTCTGCAAAGAATGGAATAAACATAGATTTATTATTAGACAAAGTGCTTCTTGAAGCCGAGCTTCTTGATCTCAAAGCAAATCCTAACAAAAATGCAGTGGGTACTGTTATTGAAGCTTCTCTTGATAAGGGAAGAGGATATCTGGCCACTATTCTGGTTCAGGCCGGAACATTGAAACTTGGCGATATTGTTGTTGCCGGCACAGCTCATGGCAAAATCAAAGCCATGTTCAATGAAAGAAATGTAAGAATCTCTACTGCTGGCCCTTCTACTCCTGCCGTATTACTAGGATTAGACTGTGCTCCACAAGCAGGAGATACATTTAATGTTGTTGACGATGAGCATGAAGCAAGATCTTACACAACAAAAAGACAACAGATTATTCGTGAGCAAGGACTTAGAACTCACAAGCATATTACTCTTGACGAAATTGGACGAAGAATTGCCATTGGCGACTTTAAAGAACTTAACATTATTGTTAAAGGTGATGTTGATGGTTCAGTTGAAGCTCTTGGAGATGCATTATTAAAACTTTCTACAGAAGAAGTACAGGTAAACATTATCCATAAGGCTGTTGGACAAATCACTGAGGGTGACGTTCTTTTGGCAACTGCATCTAATGCAATTATTGTCGGATTCCAAGTAAGGCCTTCGCTTGCTGCAAGAAAACTTGCTGAGCACGAACAAATTGACATCAGATTATATTCTATCATTTACAATGCTATTAACGAGATTAAGTCGGCAATTGAAGGTATGCTTTCTCCAGATATTGAAGAGAAAATAATTGCCAACATTGAAATACGCGAAACTTTTAAAATTACAAAAGTAGGTACAGTTGCAGGTTGCATGGTATTGGATGGAAAAATAAACAGAAACTCAACTATCAGGGTTATTCGTGATGGCATTGTTACATATACCGGTCGTCTAGGGTCTCTTAAGAGATTTAAAGATGACGTAAAAGAGGTTTCGGTCGGTTACGAATGCGGATTGAATATTGACAGGTTTAATGATATTAAAGTTGGTGATATAATTGAAGCGTTTGAAACTATTGAGATTGCAAGAAAACTCTAATTCAACATGATAAACTTAAGGCTCAATATTGACAAAACCTCAGGCTTTGTTTCTAAAGATGAGATAAAGCTTTTTAGAAGTGAAATTGAACTTCATTATCAAAACATCTATAATAAAACAGGAAAAGGCAACGAATTTCTAGGGTGGGCAACACTGCCTGAAGAAATAAGCAGCTCAATAATTGACAATATTGAAAAAGACGCTGCTATACTTTCCAAAATCAGTGAGGTTGTTGTTGTAATAGGGATTGGCGGTTCGTATCTCGGATCAAAAGCCGTTATTGATGCACTTAGTAATAATTTCCCTCAACTTTCAAAAACTTCTGAAAGAATTAACCCTATAGTGCTTTTTGCCGGGCAAAACATTGACGAAGATTACATGCATGATCTTTTAAGTGTTCTCGACAAAAAAGACTATTCAATCATAGTTATATCAAAATCAGGAACCACTACTGAACCTGCTATAGCTTTTAGAATACTTAAGAAGCATATTGAAAAAAAATACGGCAAATCCAATGCAAGAGAAAGAATTATTGCTGTAACAGATAAATCAAGAGGCGCTTTAAAAAAGCTTTCTGATGCTGAGGGATATACCACATATGTAATTCCGGATGATGTTGGCGGAAGATATTCCGTATTAACTCCGGTTGGGTTATTGCCAATTGCAGTTGCAGGATTTGATATTCGCAAGCTTGTTGAAGGTGCAAAAAATATGCAGCATTATTTAAGAGAAGAAAAAGACCTTGAAAAAAACCCTGCTGCACTATATGCCGTTGTAAGAAATATTTTATATCGCAAAGGCAAAACTATTGAAATAATGGCAAATTTCACCCCTGTTATGGCTAACTTAACAGAATGGTGGAAGCAACTTTATGGAGAAAGTGAAGGAAAAGAGAATAAAGGTATTTTTCCTGCAGGAGTTAATTTCACTTGCGACCTTCATTCTATGGGGCAATATATTCAACAAGGATTACGCAACATTTTCGAGACTGTGATTTCAATTGAACAGCCTCGGTCTAAAATTGAAATTCCCAACGACCCTGAAAATATAGACGGACTAAACTTTTTGAGCGGAAAAAGGTACAGCTTTGTAAATAAAATGGCTGAACAAGGCACTTTGCTGGCACATGTTGACGGAGGTGTTCCAAATATTTGCATCATTTTACCGCAAATAAATGAACAGAATTTAGGAGAGTTAATCTATTTCTTTGAAATAGGATGTGCTCTGAGCGGGTACATTCTTGATGTTAATCCATTCGACCAACCCGGCGTTGAAGATTATAAGAAAAACATGTTCGCATTGCTCGGCAAACCCGGATATGAAGAGCTTGCCAGAGAGTTAAAGTCCAGACTTTAGTAAGTTATTACTGAGTCCCAAAATATATTTGAACCTGAAGTATTTCAAGATCACCTCCTTGAGGATATATACTTATCCAATTGCAATCGTCACTAACCCAACGCCTTTGACTGCTAATTTCAATTCTTAGCTCTTGCACACCAGAATCTCCCCCAATAGAAACTGCAAAGCCACCATACTTTGTTTGGTCTTTGCCATAATTAATGAACAATCTTAAGTTTTTACCGCTAAGATTTTCGCCCTTTGCCATCAAATAACTACCTGTCCTTCGCCTTTCAAATGGGACGAAATAGTATCTCTTTTCCACATTATTAGCTATTACCTCCCTAACATTAGAAACATCCATAAATCCGCGATTATAGAATGCCTCCATATCTGTACTCTTGGCAATCAACTCATTAATTTCAATAATTTTTCTTTGAGGATATGCTTCACTCGGCCTCATACTTAAAGCCTCCTGATAAGCATCTCTAGCTCTGTATAATTGCCTTTCCCTTAAATATCTGTCGCCAAGCTCAATTGCTGCTGCGTAATTAGCAGACTCTCCTGACTGACTGCTTAATATCCTTTCAATTTCTGTAATCCTGTTTCTAGGATATGCCCCACCGGGTTTAACCTCTAATGCTCTTCTGTAAGCATCTCTAGAACGGATATAGTTCTTTTGATTAAATAATTTGTCTGCCTCAGCAATCGCATCTTTATATGTTTGCTCTACCCCTTTCTGTCTGGCAAGGATTCTATCAACCTCAACAATTCTGTTTTTTGGATATTCTTCGCTGGGTTTTAGTTCACTTGCAGTTACATAAAATTCTCTAGCCCTCTCATAAGCTCTACTTAAGAAAAACTTATCAGCATTAGCAATTGCTTCTTTGTAATCATTCTCAATTCTTCTTTGCTCAGCAATTAATGCATTAATCATTTCAATCTGCTCCTTTGGAAATCTTTCCTCAGGCTTAAGTTGCAGAGCACTTTCATAAAGTGTAATAGCTCTTGCATATGCATTATTAGTAAAAGCATCTCCTGCTTCAGTTAAAATACTTTGATACTGAGTATCCACAGACATTTGTTGAGCAAGTAAAATATTTATCTCATCAATTCGGCTTTTTGGATAACTTTCTGATGGCTTAAGTTCGAGTGCTGTTTGATAAAAGTTTTTGGCTGCAGCCCATGATTTGTTGTTAAAGTTTCTGTCGCCTTGAGCAATAGCTTCAGTATATTTTCTTTCTAGCTCTTGGCCTTCTTTTATAAGCCTTTCGCATTCTGAAATTTTGCCAGAAGGATAAGGTTCATTAGGTCTAATTGCTAATGCTTCTTTATATTTGGTTATTGCTTGCTGGAAATTGCCAGAATTAAAAGCGTTATCACCATCCCTAATAGCCTTAGAATAGCTTTCTTCTTTTGCCAAATCACCCATAATTTGGTCTATCTGACTAATCTTGTCTTTTGGATATGCTTCATTGGGTTTTAAACCTAATGCCCTTTGATAAGATTCTTTTGCTTTTGAATATTCTCTGTTTTCAAATGCCCTATCGGCAAATGCTATTGTATTATTATACTGATTATCGACATCCTGAAGCCGTTTTAGAATATCATTAATTTCATTAATTCTGTTACGGGGATATGCCTCAAGCGGCTTTATTCTGGCCGCTTCCTGATAATATGGCAGGGCATCGTTATATTCTTTCTGATTAAACCTTTGATCTGCGTCTTTAATTGCAGCTTCGTATCTCTGATTAACATCCAATTTTGCAAGAATATCGTCAATTTCTGCAATTTTTTGAGCCGGATATCTTTCAGCAGATTTTAGGGATAATGCTTCCTGATAATTTGTTTTTGCCACTGCATATTCTTTCATTTGAAATGCTCTATCGCCCTTATCGATATATTCTTTGTATTTAGCATCAATCTCTGCCTTATCCATTAATAGTTGATTAATTTTCGCGAGCATTTCACGAGGGTATTCTTCATCTGGCAGTATTTCAGATGCAGTTCTATAAGAAACCAATGCATTTGCATATCTGTTTACTTTAAATGCATTATCGCCTTCTTCAATTGCCCTATCATACCTTCTTTTTGCATCAGCAAGCTCTCGAATTAGCCTGGTAATTAGATCTATTTTGTCTTTTGGATATTGCTCTGAAGGTTTCAATCCTGAAGCTTGCCTGAAAGACTCAAGAGATTTAGCATAATCTTTTTCATTAAACTGTTTTTCGCCTTCTGCTATGAACTTATTGTATTGTTCCTCCTGTTGCTGTACCGAAAACAAGTGTCTGTTTATAGTATCTATTCTATCCCTAGGATGTTTTTCATCGGGCTTGTATGTTACTGCTTCTTTATAGAATGTAAGTGCATTTTGATAATCAAGCACCCTATAGAAATTGTCGGCCTTTTCAATTGCAGCATTGTACTTTCTTTCATTTTCCCAGAATTCGGTAAGAATTCTGTTAATTTCATCAACTCTTTTTAAAGGATGTTCTTCGGTTGGTCTAATCTCAAGGGCTTGTTTATAAATATCAAGCGCTCGCCTCCATAAAGAACCATCAAAGGCTTTATCTGCTTCTGCAATTAGCGCATTGTAATTACCTGTAAGTTGTTTATACTGAATCGTTCTCTGTTTTAAAAAGTCAATTTGACTTCTTGCACCCGGATCAACAACTAATGCTTCATCCATTAGAGCCTCAGCTTCGTCAAATTTACCTTCTTCAATAAGTTTTTCAGCAGCTATCATCAAATCTCTAATTTTCCTCTCTCTTGAATCTCTCCTGGCTAAGAGATCATCGATAATTTTGATCCTTTCCGGTGGATAAGGCTCATCGGGAAAAATAGCAGAAGCTGCAATATAACTTTCCCTTGCAGCACGCAGTTCTTCAGCATTAAACTGGTTGTCTGCCTGCAATATAAGTCTGTCGTAATGCTTTTTCTTATTTAAATACTCTTCAACAAGTCTTTTTAATTCAGCAGCACGTCTAAGTCTGGCCTGAGTTTCAGATTCGGCATAAGCAAACTCCCCTTTAGATTCATTATACTCAATTCTAACAAGCTCTTCATCAAAAAACGAAAGATCAATTGCTGTAACATATTGAAATAAATCAACAGTAAAAAGAAACTCACGATAGGTTCTGCGAGAAGCTCTATCTGGCAATTTTGTATCAAACACTATCCTTTTTTTAATAAGATCAGGACCTGTAAATTCAACAATATACACTTTGTCATACTGAAGATAAAACTCGAACCTTCCTAAAACATTTGGAGTATGAGACTCTGCAACAGCACCGTCGATAAAAATCTTAATAGAAGCTTTTGTAAGTGGTTTATTGTCTCTTTCAACTCCACCAAGTACTTCAAGAACCCCACGAGGTTGACTGATTGCCGCATTTGCTAATAGCAATAGGACAATAGTTAAAAAAGCCGGAATCAATTTTACAATTATCTTCTTCATGATGTGTTGTTGTAAATATTAATCTAGAATTATTTTCAGCTACTGCGTCATTGTTTTTGTACGAAATAAAAACTAAAGAGTTCGAAATACAACCACTAAAATAAGCAAATTAACATCTTAATCGCCAAATTTAACATCACAAAACAGCTTTTAAACATTATTTTTATATACTGATTTTATATCTTGCTATAAAACAAAAATTTCACTACATTTCGGGTTGTTTTAAAATTGCTATTATGAAAGTGAATTCAGAATTAATATTCCGGAGGAGAAGTATAAGAAAATATACACAAAGACAAATTATTGATGAAGCTACAATTCTGCATTTCTTAAATGCAGGAATGTGCGCTCCTAGTGCTAGAAACAAACAACCTTGGCAATTTATTGTTGTAAATGACCCTGCAATACTTGATATCTTATCTGAAAGACATCCTTATGGAAAAATGCTTAAAGAGGCCTCTTTGGCAATATTAATCTGTGGAGACAAAGGCATTGATGACAATGAAAGTTATTTATTGCAAAATTGCGCGGCAGCTACTCAAAACATTTTATTGGCAGTGCATGCTGAGGGTCTTGGGGCTGTTTGGCTAGGAATTCATCCTCGAGAAGAAAGAATGCATATGTGTAGAGAGCTATTTTCATTGCCAGAATGTATTATGCCGGTGGCTTTAATTTCTATTGGAATTCCTGATGAAGAAAAATCGCCAAACAATAACTACGAACAATCAAAAGTTCATTGGAATAAATGGTAAATTATAGGTATTATCACTTAGTTATGGCGATTTAATTTTGAATAGTGTTCATTCTATACCATTAACAAATTCAAATAGTTAAGCATTGTTTATCGTTTTATTTTATATTTTTTATAGACAAAACTTGATTTATTCACATATTTAATTAAATTTGTAACGATTAATTAGTAGTTTTTTTATACGTAAATACCACAGCATGCAAAATTGCAAATTCACTGTTATAAAATATTTCGTTCTGATAATTTTATCAGTGGTTTGTATTTTTAAAGCCTCCTTCTCACAAAACTATATATTCCAAGTTTACAACCAAGACAATGGATTGCCTCAGGTTCAAGTAATTGATTTATTGATAGACAGCAGAGGATATTTATGGACAACAACAAGTGGTGGCGGCATTGGTAGATTTGACGGCATAACATTTACAACATATTCTACAGAACATGGACTGGGAAGCAGCAATGTATTGTGCGCTTTCGAAGACAGTAAAGGAAATATTTGGGCAGGGACATATGAAGGAGGATTAAATCTATACAATGGCAAGGGGTTTACAAACTTTAGGCATGAGAATTATATAAACACTATTAATTCAATATGCGAAGACAAGGATGGGAAACTGTTATTAGGAACACAAAACAATGGTGTATTTACTTTTGATGGTGAAACTTTCGAGCAATTTGAAATTCCGGAGAGTTTCAAAAACTCAACCATCAACAGGCTGATTTTATATAAAAATGAATATTGGCTAGCTGTAGAGCACTTTGGATTAATGAGAATAAAGGAAAATGAAATTATTCTTTACACTCAAAAAAATAATTTTCCGGGCAAAACCCCAAGATCATTTTTCACTGATTCTCAAAATACTTTATGGATAGGCTCTGACGCAGGCCTTACGAAATTTGAGAACGACAGCTTCATTCATTTTGGCAGACAGCACGGACTAATAGCCACACCTATATTGGATATCGTAGAAGATAGTGAAGGAAATTTGTGGGTTGCAACATTTGGAGAAGGAGTTGCTATTTTCGACGGAACTACTTTCAGGCATATTACCAACAAGCAAGGATTAACAAATAACTTCATAAGATCTCTTGAAGTTGACCCTTCCG
Organism: Bacteroidota bacterium; assembly: GCA_018335675.1. Lineage (GTDB taxonomy): Bacteria > Bacteroidota > Bacteroidia > Bacteroidales > UBA7960 > PWND01. The sequence goes on from JAGXRQ010000038.1 coordinate 15,041, forward strand.
GAGGAATCTGGATCGGAACAAACGGAGGTGGCCTGTGTAGATTTGGCGGAAAGCTCTTTACAGTGTTAGATGCCTCTTCAGGACTGAAAAATAACTTAGCTATAAATATTCTTGAAGACAAAAATGGAAATGTATGGTTCTCAAATATTGGAGCTGGCATAACAAAGTGGGATGGCAAAAACTTCAAGTACTATTCTAAAGATAATGGCCTTGCAGATAATTTAATTTATGGACTATTTGAAGATAGTAAAGGGAACATATGGTTTGCACATCAAACTGCCGGTGTTACAGCTTTTGATGGAAAATCATTCAAAATATATAATGAAAAAAATGGCCTTGTCAACAATTTTGCAACCGTTGTTAGGGAAGACTCCAAAGGAAACATATGGATATCAACACGACAAGGGATAAGCATGTTTAATGGCAAATCATTCAAAAACTTGACTATCAATGACGGACTAAAAAGAGATAAAACCTACCACATGGCAATTGACAAACATGATAATGTTTGGACTGCTTGTGAATCGGGAGTCTTAAATGTAATATTCCCCATATATGATGAAAAATCAGATAATACAAGATTTGAAATAAAGAGTTTCACACCAGCTACCCCATATATTAATACATTTTCTACAATTGCAATTACGGATAACGGAAGTGTTTGGATTGGATCTTTTGGAAATGGTTTATTTCATTTTGATGGGGAAAATTTCAAAAACTTCACTGTAGAAAATGGCTTAAGCTCAAACCACATTTATTCTTTATTGGCTGATGGGGAAAATACTATTTGGATGGGCCACTTGAAAGGCCTTGACAAAATTCAATATCAAAATGATTCTATTATAAATGTTTCATCATTCTCAAAAGAACAAGGGTTTATTGGAATAGAAACCGCATTAAATTCAATTATAAAAAGATCCAACGGACAAGTAATGGTTGGGACAGCAAAAGGTGTTATGATTTACAATCCTGAATATGACATCGACATCTCGTGCGAGCCTATTACACATATTAAAAGCATACAAGTTTTTTTCCAGGACTTTGATTTTTCTGAATATGCCGACGAAATAGACAATAGAACATTTCTACCAAAAAATCTTGTACTTAATCACAAGCTCAATCATCTAACGTTTGACTTTATAGGCATCAAATACTCATCACCGGAAAAAGTAAAGTACTCATGGATACTTGAAGGTTTCGACAAAAAATGGTCGCCTCCCACAAAAAACACTTCGGTGACATATACAAATCTTCAGCCTGGCAAGTATACTTTTAAAGTCATAGCTTATAATCCGTTTACAAATCTGGCTTCTGCACCGGCTGTTTATAGCTTTGCAATTAAACCACCTTTTTACAAAACTATTACATTCTATATTTTAGCAGGATTGTCAACATTTATCATAATATTTCTTTCTATATATTACAGATTCTATTCCTTGAAAAAAATGAATCTCCGCTTGGAAGATCTTATTGACATTAGAACAAAAGAACTTCAGGAAGAAAAAGGGAATGTTGAAGCACAGAGAAATAAGATTTTGGCTCAAAACATAGAAATATCAAGGAAAACTGTAGATCTGGAAGAAAGCAATGAAGAGCTTAGAATAAAAACCGAAGATCTTGAGTCGCAGAGAGCTGCAGCAGAAATGGCCAATATTCAATTAGTTAAAGAGAAGAGAAAGTCGGACGATTTATTGCTAAACATTTTGCCACTTGAAATCGCAAACGAATTAAAATCAAACGGCAAAGCATCAGTTAAGCAATTCAGTAGAGTTACGGTAATGTTTACCGACTTCTCTGATTTTACAAACATATCAAAATCTCTTTCTCCAATAGAATTGATAAACAGACTTGATGATAATTTCTCTGCATTTGATTCTGCTATAGAACAATACAGGATTGAAAAAATAAAAACCATTGGCGACGCATACATGTGCGCGGGCGGACTACCTGTTCCTAATTTAGCAAACCCCATAGAAGTTGTACTTGCAGCATTAGACATTCAACACTATCTTAGTGAACAAGCTGAAATATCAAAGCTTATAGGAGAAAAACCATTTATGGCTAGAATAGGCATTCATACAGGTAAAATTATTTCAGGAATTATTGGAAAGAAAAAAATTGCTTATGACATATGGGGTGAAACTGTTAACCTTGCAAGCAGGATGGAGTCAGCCGGAGAAATTGGAAAAATAAATATTTCAGGTATTACATACGAATTCATAAACCCATATTTCGAAACTTTCCATAGAGGAAAAATAAGCCTTAAAAACTCTCCTTCGCTTGATATGTACTATGTTACAAGAATAAAACCTGAATATTCAGAAGATGAAAATGGCATTTTCCCAAACAACAAATTATACACTGCAATTGGTGAAATAGACGCGCAATTATTATAAAAAATTCAGTGACTTACTGTTATTTCCTTGTATTTAGATTATTACATTTGATTCTTGTATAATATTATAACAATTTTGGCTATAATATTTTACTTTTGTTTTTAATATCAACGATTACTTTTTTATGTTAAGCACTTTTGTTGACATATCTGTTTTTGGGGCACTTATTATGGCAGGGCTATATTTTATAGCTTTTTATGCTGTAAGAAGAGGAAAACCTAGTCCTTTATATTTTGGGATTTTTATTTTATTTAACAGCTTTTTCATACTACTAAAAACCACCGCCTTATCATATTATTTGGTGAAGGGCTTATCAATAGAATTAATTTCCGACATCAATTATTTCACTTTTTGCATCGCAATTGTATTTCTAGGCTTATATTTTAAAAGAATATACGGCAAATTTATCCCGAGAATTCTTATAAATTTTCTAATTATTTATTTTGCTTTACTTTCTATAATCCCATTTACGATAAAACACGAATTTCAAAGATTACTTGAAAACACAATTCATTTATCGTTGATTATATTGCTGATTATTCTGATTTTTTACATTTTCCAGGCAATAAAAGCAAAAAAGAAAGGAAGCTTATTGTTTTTAATTGCAACCTTCATTTTGCTAGCTGCTCTTGTAAATGATTATTTATTTATAAATGGATTATTAAAAACAACAGAATTGTATTCATTAGCTGTTTTTATTTTTATACTGTTTCAGGCTTTATATATCTCGCTCAAAAACAGTGTTATAACATCTGAGAATAAAATAATGGCCAGCGAACTTGATTATCATAATAAAAATCTGGAGCAGATTATTGAAGATAAAACCCGAGATATTGAAATAATGAAGGGTGAAATGATTGAACAGCAGGAGTTTTTGCAAGACCTCAAATATCAGCTCGATGAAAGAAAGGAGGATCTTCAGGCTCAAAGTGAAATGCTGGATGTGGTTAATAAAGCTCTTGATATTGAGAAAAAAAAGTCGGATACATTATTGTTGAATATTCTTCCCGAAAAGATTGCTGAAGAGTTGAAAAGTACAGGCGAAGCAAAACCTATGCTATTCCCGGAAGCCTCAGTGCTGTTTACTGATTTTGTTTCTTTCAGTAAAATTGCAGCCAATATGACTCCTGAGGAATTGATTAAAGAATTGCATTTTTATTTTGTTCATTTTGATGAGATTATTGAAAAATATAAAATCGATAAAATCAAAACCATAGGCGACGCATATTTATGTGCTTCGGGCATTATGAACGAGCCCGGAAACAGAGTTGCAGCGTGTGTTATGACAGGCTTGGAGATATGCAGATTTATGAATGAAATATTGGAGAAAAGAAAATGTACAGAGCAATACTGCTTTGAAATTAGAATAGGTATTCATACAGGACCTGTAGTATCAGGCATTGTGGGCAAAACAAAATTCGCTTTTGATATTTGGGGAGACACTGTTAATACAGCCAAAAGAATTGAATCAGCTTGCAACCCTGGCGAACTGAATATTTCAGACTCTACATATCAAAAAGTTAAAGATTACTTCATATGCACCAGCAGAGGTGATATAAAAGTGAAACACAAAGGAAACATTGAAATGTTTTTTGTAAACAGACTTCGTCCGGAATATTGCACTGATAGCGAAGGCTTTATTCCGAACGAAGAATTTCACAAAATTATTGGATTAAAATAAACTCTTAGACTCTTTCCAGTTCAACCGTAAAATGTCGCATTATAGGTGCTTCGTATGCAATCTTAAGCCCTTTGTTAATCTTATCTCTTCTTTCATAAACATTTGCAAGTGAAGCAGCAATATAATCCATATGATTATTTGTATAAACCCTTCTGGGAATTGCAAGTCTAAGCAATTCTAAAGCAGGATAACGATTTTCTCTCGAAACAGGGTCTCTATCGGCTAAAATGGTTCCAATTTCAACTCCTCTAACACCACCTTCAAGATATAATTCAATGGCTAGTGTTTGAGCCTGATACTCTTCTTTTGGAACATTTGGCAAAAACTTCTTTGCATCTACAAAAACCGCATGTCCGCCAGTAGGTTGTTGAATTGGAACACCATATGATTTAAGTTTTTCTCCCAGATAAGCAACCTGCCCTACTCTTGCCTCAAGATAATCGAACTCTGTTCCCTCCATCAAGCCCTGTGCAAGAGCACCAAGATCTCTTCCTGCCAAGCCGCCATAAGTAACAAAGCCTTCAAACATTATACAGTAAGTGCTTGCTTTTTGAAATAACTCTTTATCTCTACACGCCAAAAACCCACCAATATTAACAATAGCATCTTTTTTGCTGCTCATTGTAGCGCCATCGGCATAGCTAAACATTTCCTTTGTAATTTCCTTTATGGTTTTATTTTCGTACCCCGATTCGCGAGTTTTAATAAAGTAAGCATTCTCAGCAAATCTGGCTGAATCGAAAATCAATGGGATACCATATTTTTTACACAATGCAGAAACATCTTTAATGTTTTGCATTGAAACTGGTTGCCCGCCCGAGGTATTACAAGTAATCGTTAATACGCACAATGGTATTTTTTCAGTAGGATACTTCTTGTATGTTTCCTCAAGTTTTTCTAGAGATACATTTCCCTTAAAAGGATGATAAATTTCAGTGTTAAAAGATTCATCAATTGTGCAATCTACAGCTTTTGCCCTTCTAAATTCTATATGTCCCTTTGTTGTATCAAAATGTGAGTTGCCCGGCACAATATCCCCTTCCTTTATCATAGCAGAAAAAAGAACATTTTCAGCTGCCCTACCCTGATGCGATGGCAAAAAATATGGCATCCCAAGCAAATTATTAATTACATCCTTTAGTTTGAAATAAGATAAGGAGCCGGCATAACTTTCATCGCCCAACATAATCTCAGACCACTGATACTGGCTCATTGCACCAGTTCCGCTGTCGGTAAGCAGGTCAATAAAAACTCTGTCGCTTCTCAAATTAAAAAGATTATATCGCGCTTCTTTTATCCAGCTCTCCCTCTCCTCGCGACTACTTCTATAAATTGGTTCAATTACTTTTATTTTAAACGGTTCAGCAAATGGAAGATTCATGACTTGAAATATTTTATGATTTAAAATTCGATTAACTAAGTGTAAGAAATGGAAATACCCAATTGATAGTAATGGGGCGAAATTAGAAACTAAAAGAGTCTCGTTTCTTTATGTTTTTGAAGAGAATTTTAAAGTTTTGAGTATGAATGCTAAGCATATTTTAGAATTTCGTAAAACAAAAATATGACAAATTCTTGTTTTCGTTAATTTTTTGATAGTTAATTTTTTAAAACAATATTGTCAATCTTTCAAATAATCAATTATGGCTGCTTAAATAAAGTTTTTTCAAAATTCAAGATTCCTGAGATTGAAGATAAAATGGCCTTGGGTTTATTGGTTTTTATCAAAAAAAGAACCAATAAAAATATCGTTTTGACCAGACTTTCACAATTACATTTTAATTCTCTATTGTTTAAAAAACTTTTTGTAGTTTAGCATTTGTTATAAAACCAATCGACAATAATGAGATTCCTCCGACTCTTATTCATTTTTTCGGCATTAGTTTCTTCTTCATCTTTTATTTATTCTCAAAACACAAAAATTGATTCACTCAAAAATGAACTAAAAAAGCCATTACACGATACAACAAGTACCGGGATATATGTAAAAATTGCAAATTATATGTCAGACCTGGGAATTGAGTCTGATTCTGTTTTTTCATATGCTGACAAAATAATTGCACTGGCAGATAAAAACCTACCACAAGAAGTCATCCCACCAATAAAAGACTCTATCTCAATAACTTTTATCAAACATAAAGCAAAAGCCCACTATATAAAAGGTTATAATTATTTAAACATTGGAGAATTTAATGAGGCTATTCCCCTTTTGGAGAAATCAATTGAAATTCACACACTAATAAAAAACTACAGTGATATAGGGTCTTGTTATACCCCACTTGGAATTATACAATACGCATTGGGAAATTATGAAGGTGCCATTGAGTATTTCACAAAGGGACTGGATATTTTTATTGAGCTTGACGATCAAACAAGAATTGCAACATCAAACAACAATATAGGAATAATATATCGACATCAGGGATTATATGATAAAGCTGTTGAGCACTATATGAAAAGCTTAAAGGTATATGAAGAAGTTGGACATAAAGAAGGCGAGGGTAAATCGCACAACAATATAGCAATCATTTATAATTACCAAAAAAACTACAATCTAGCCATTGAGCATTATAGCAAGGCATTAAAAATATTTGAGTCGATTAATGACAAAAGAGAAATTAACAGAATCAACAATAATTTGGGCATTGTTTACAGTAATATGGCAGAAGATGAAAAGGAAGATGAACAAAAGAAAAAGCAATATTACGACAAGGCACTCAACTACTATGAAGAATCTTTAAAAAACGCAAAAGAGCTTAATGACAAAGTTGCAGTATCGGCATGCCTTAGTAATATGGGAAGCATTTACAAAGAATTGGGCTTATTTTCAAAAGCATTGCAATACCTTTCTGAATCACTAAAAATTGACAAGGAAATGGGAGATGTTGCAGGCATGGCAACAGTACATGTTAGACTTGCAGAGGTTTATAATGCAATGGCTAAACAGATAATTAATAGTGAAGATGACAGTACTCGCCAGCTTTTTTATACCTATGTTGATAAGGCAATAGATTTCTCGGAACTCAGTTATAAAACGTCCTTAGAAATAGGTTCTTATCCGATTCAACGTTCTGCTTTGCTTCAACTTATGACAGCCTGGAAATATAAAGGCGATAATTCTAAAGCTTTATTATACTCTGAAAAATATATTGAAGTAAATGAATTTATTTATAATGATGAAAGATCAAAGGCTCTTGCAGAAATGCAATCAAAGTATGAGGCTGAAAAAAAAGCATTGGAAATAGAGAACCTTAATAAGGAAAACTCATTAAGAATAATAGAACTAGCCCATAGTGAGGAGCAAAGAAAAAAGCAAATTACAATCATTTATTCTTTCATAATTGTTTTTACAATAATTATTTTGTTCTCTATCATAATCACAAGGCTTTTTCTTCAGAAGAAAAAAGCAAATATTGTTTTAGCAGAGCAAAGAGATCATATACAGGAACAAAACATTATGCTTCAGGAGGCAATGGAAGAAATCAGAGCTCAGAAAGAAGAAATTGAAAGTCAGCACGAAACAGTTGTTAAGCAGAAAATCTATATCGAAGAACAAAAATACAGAATTGATGACTCAATAAGATATGCTCAAAGAATACAAAGCGCGGTTTTACCTACAGACAGCATTGTATCTAAATTGTTTGATGAATATTTCATTTTATATCTGCCAAAAGATGTTGTTTCGGGCGACTTTTACTGGGCTTCTGAGTCGGGTGAATGGATTATTCTAGCCGCTGCAGATTGCACAGGACATGGCGTACCCGGGGCTTTCATGTCGATGCTTGGCATGAGCTTCTTAAATCAGATAACTGCAACAAAAAAGTTTACAAATGCTTCGGATACTCTTTTCGACCTCAGAAAAGAAATAATAAAAGCACTTCGTCAGTCAGAAGATGATGATGATTCTCAGCTGGATGGAATGGATATAAGTCTGGCCGCTATAAATAAAAACACATTAAAATGCCATTGGGCAGGAGCAAACAGCCCAATTTGGATAATAAAGAATAGCTACGATGATGATTCTGATGAAATTATTGAAGAGATAAAAGGAGACAAAATGCCTGTTGGCATTTACATTAAAATGGATAAATTCACCAACCACGAGATTCAATTAAAAAAGGGTGATAAACTATATTTGTTTAGTGATGGATATGCTGATCAATTTGGTGGCAGGGAAAAGAAAAAATTCAATAAAAAAGCATTAAAAAGTTTACTATCAGAATCTGCTTCATTACCTATGTCGAAGCAAAAAGAAATATTAGAAGCCAAGCTTTATGAATGGAAAAATCCTGAGCAAGGAATTCAATACGACCAAATAGATGATATTGTGTTTATGGGAATAAAAATATGATTAACACAATATATTCCAAATAATAGCGTATCATATCCTATAATTAATCAAATTTTATGTAATGAATATTTTCAGACAAATTTTTGCAGTTGCAATTGTTATACTAATTAATACAATATTGCCTGCATCCTCAACATCAGCACCTAGAATTCTAACCCTAAATGATGTATTGCAAATAGCTCTTGATAAATCGCCGGATGCACAAATGGCAAGGCACCGCTTTAGAGGAAGTTATTGGCAATATAGAAGTTACCGTGCCGGCTACCTGCCTCATTTGCGGTTCGATGGAACTGTTCCAAACTTAAACCGCAGCATATCTCCTATTACCCTGCCTGATGGCTCTGATGTTTTTATCAGGAGAAGTCTGGCAACGTCGAGTGGCTCATTATCAATAAGTCAAACAATTGGGCTTACAGGCGGGCAGCTATTTATTAGCTCAGGGTTGCAAAGAATAGACCTCATTAGAGATGACAAAACTGAAGTATCATACCTTACAACACCAATTAATGTTGGCTTTAGGCAGCCATTGTTTTCATATAACCCATATAAATGGGAAAGAAAAATAGAACCCATAAGATATGAAGAGGCAAAAAGGCAATACATAGATGACCTTGAATCAATCTCAATTACAGCAACAAATATGTTTTTTGATCTTTTACTTGCACAAATGAATATTGAGATAAATCGGTTAAACCTAAGCAGCAACGACACTTTGTACCAAATTGCTAAAGGAAGATTTTCCCTGGGAAGAATTGCAGAGAACGAGCTACTTCAGATGGAGCTAAACCTTCTAAACTCAGAATCTTTATTCGAGCAATCCTTAATTGATTATGAAGCCGCACTATTCAATTTTCGCTCTTACTTAGGTATTGACGGGAATTCTAACATTGAGCTTTTCCCACCAAAAGAACTGCATAGTTTGAAAATAGCTGTTGAAAAAGCTATGGAAGAGGCAAAAAAGAACAGACCCGACATGCTTGCCCAACAAAGATATCTGATTGAAGCAGAAAGTCAGATAAGCAGGGCAAAAGCCGACAGCCGGGTGAACGCAAATCTTTTTGGAGTGGTTGGATACACCCAAAGTGCAGATAATTTTGATGCAGCATACAAAAACCCACTTGACCAGCAGCAGGTAAGTATTGGCATTTCTATCCCTATAATTGATTGGGGTGTTGGTCGCGGCAAAATAAAAATGGCTGAATCAAATCTTGAGCTTATGCAAACAAGAGTGAATCAGGCAATGAATGATTTCGAGCAAGAAATATTCTTAAGAGTAATGGAGTTCAACATGCTTGAAAGTCAGCTAAATATTGCACAAAAAGCCGATGTTATAGCTGAAAAAAGATATGATGTAACCCTGCAAAGATTCTTAATAGGGAAAATAGACATTATTGAACTAAACCTTGCAATAGAAGAAAAAGACCGCTCAAAGCAAAGGTATCTTGCAGCCCTTAGAAGCTATTGGAGAAGTTTTTATGAAATGAGAAGACTTACGCATTACGACTTCCTAAATGACAAGCCAATTGAAGTAGATTTCGCTATTTACTAAGTAATGCACAATACCTTTTTTTAAAAGTCTACTTTTTGCATTTTCTCCGTTGATAATCAGTGAAATTTTAAACATTTCCACTGAATAATTTTTATGTTTTTTTTTGTGCAAGTTTTTGGTTAAATATTAGGCTGGCAAATAAAGTTTTTTAATTTTGTAAGGCTTAAGAGAATATTTTATTTAACCATCAAACATAAAACCATTATTATGAGTAACAAAGGAGTAGATTTTTATGTAAAGGCCGGTCAAAGGGCTATGCAATGGCACAAAGAAAACATTGCCAGAATGAAAAAATGCAATTTCGACACAATAGCTGTGCACGGAATTTATTCAATGCAAGAAGCATTAGATTTTAATCAGGGCTCAATCATTGAGCCAATATACATGTCAACCTCTCAAACATATAGAGATTCCGACGAGATGGAAGCTGCTTTGTCTTATAAAATACCTACATTTTGCTATTCTAGAATCGCAAATCCAAGTATGTATTATTATGAAGGAGTATTGGCACTATTAGAGTCATATAAAACAGGCGTTGACGCATCTTGTATTGCAACAGCTTCCGGGATGGCGGCAATACAAAGTGCTGTTGACCCATTCTTAGTGGTAGACCCAAAGAAACCTAACGCTCCAATGAATTTTGTTGCAACAACCCAGGTTTACGGAGGCACTTATCAGCAATTTTCAATGAGGAAGGAAGCAGAACATAAAGTTGAATGGAGAAAAGTAATAAACTCAAACAATATTGATGAATGGGCTGCACTCATTGACGAAAATACAAGGTTCCTATATGGAGAACTACCGAGCAATCCTTCACAAAGCTTTTTCGATATTGCAAAAGTTGCAGAATTAGCTCACAAGCACAATATTCCATTAATCATTGACTCAACCGTAGCAACTCCCGCTCTATTAAGACCTTTGGAATTCGGAGCCGATATTGTTGTGCAATCAGTTACAAAATCATTGTTCTCAAGCGGGTTTGGTATTGCAGGAGCAATTATTGCGAGGAAAAACATTCACAGCAACATAGACAACGATGCAATGAAAGAAGATTTCTGTACATACCTTAAGCTTCTTCCAAACAGGGATAATGGTCCTAACATTTCTCCAATGAATGCAGTTTTAGCTTTGAATGATATTAGAACTATTCGTTCCAGAATAGACCTTGTAAGCCGAAGCACAATGAAAATTGCCAAATTCCTTGAGAACCACAAACATATTGAAGGAGTTGATTACTTAGGATTAGAATCTCATCCTCTTCATGAATTAGCTAAAAAATATATGTTCCTAGTAGATTCTGAACTTGATGACATTTATAATCAAAAAGTTAATCGTTATGGTCACCTCATGTCTTTCCGTATTAAAGGCAGTGCACAGAATACAAGAGACGTATTTGATGGATTCCAGAGAATTTGGAGAGCAACAGACCTTGGCAGAATCAAATCAGTTGCCACAATTCCTGCAATTTCCACACATCAGCAGCAAGGAGAAGAAGGCAGAAAGCTTGCCGGAATTCCACATAATCTTATTCGCTTATGCGTTGGAGGTGAACACCCTGATGATATAATTGCTGATATAGATCAGGCATTATCTGCACTTGACGGCAAGAAATATGCAATAAGTTTTCCTGAATATTCTGCAGGTGGTGCTTCTTCTGCAACATTGAAATAAAAGTTTTACAATAAATAAACATAAAATGCAGTCTGTCAATTATTATTCAACAAACCTTAAGGCCAACGAAGCTACATTTAAAGAGGCTCTGTTAAAAGGACTTGCTCCGGATAAAGGATTATATATGCCTCAAATGATTCCTCAGATTTCAAAGGAATTGATGGATAGCTTTTCCGAAATGCCTTATTATGAAATCGCATATCATGTTGCAAATCATTTCTTAAGAGGACAAATTCCGGATGAAGAGCTCAGAAAAATCACTAAAGATGCTTACAATTTTGAAGTTCCTCTTGAAAACGTGATGAACAGATGCTATGTGATGAGGCTTGATCATGGACCGACTGCATCGTTTAAAGATTTTGCAGCCAGAATGATGGGAAGGCTTATGAATTATTATCTAAAATTAGATAAACGTAAGCTTCTCATCCTTACTGCAACATCCGGAGATACCGGCAGTGCTATTGCAAATGCTTTTTACGGGCTTGATAATATCGAAGTAGTAGTTCTATATCCTGAAAAAGAAGTTACAAACAGGCAAAGGAAACAAATGACTACTCTAGGCAAAAACGTAAAAGTCATTTCACTTGATGGAAAATTCGACGATTGCCAAGCATTAGTTAAGCAAGCATTCTCGGATGAGGAACTAGATTATTTAAATCTTTCCTCAGCTAATTCAATAAATATTGGAAGGCTGATACCACAGATTGTATATTATTTCTATGCTTTTGCAAAACTAAGGAATCAGGAAAAAGACGAACAAATTGTATTTAGCATTCCCTCCGGGAATTTCGGAAATATGATGGGGAGTATGCTTGCAAAACGAATGGGCTTACCAATAAAAAGGCTTATTATAGCAACCAATTCAAATGACGAATTTCCTGTTTTAATGCAAAAAGAAGAATATCACAAGATTGAACCTTCAAAAGATTGCATTTCCAGCGCGATGAATGTTGGGCATCCAAGTAATCTTGCCAGATTAATTGCATTATATGGAGGGGTAATGAATGAGAAAGGCAATATTAGCAAGCATCCGGATTTTGAGCAGATGAGAAGAGATATTTTTGCAATTAGTATTTCTGACGAACAAACCAAGGAAACTATTAAGGAAGTTTATGAAGCATATAATGTTATACTTGAGCCACATGGTGCTGTTGGCTGGGCAGGGTTAACAAAATTTTTGCATAATCATCCGCAAGCACCTAACCTGCTTTGTGTATCACTTGAAACTGCACATCCTGCTAAATTTCCGGAGCACATTAATGAGATTTTATCTTTAGATCCGGAATTACCTCCAAGTCTAAGAGGCATTGAAGATAAAAAGGAGTTCATTACATCTCTCGACAACAATTATGATAGTTTTAAAGCATTTCTTAAAAAGAATTACAAATAATCTGCTTTAAACAAAACATAATTTTTAATTGTTTCAATGGCTAAGACCTTTTTAATTCGCAATATTATAACATGAAACGAGAGTGATTCGTTAAATACAAACACGGATGAAATATATCATTATTCTGGCCGACGGAGTTGCCGACAATCCAATTGAAAAGCTTGGTGGCAAAACCCCGCTTATGGCTGCAACCAAACCCAATATCGACGCACTTTGTGCTAAAAGCCGTTGCGGTAAACTAATTACTGTTCCTTCCGATATGCCACCCGGTAGCGAAATTGCAAATATGGCTGTATTAGGTTATGATGTGAAAGAAGTTTATCAAGGCAGAGGCGTCCTTGAGGCTGCAAGCATTGGCATCGATATTGAACCCGGAGAACTCGCAATGAGGTGCAATATAATTTGCATCGAAAACGAAAAAATAAAAAACCACTCTGCCGGACACATCACAACAGAAGAGGCAAAGATTATTCTTAATGATTTAAAGAAAAAATTTGACAATAATCTTGTTTCCTTCTTCCCTGGAGTAAGCTACAGGCACCTTCTCAAGATTAAAAATGGCAGCAGCCAAATTTCTTGCACTCCTCCTCATGATGTGCCGGGAACACCCTTTAAAGATGTTATGATAAAGCCAACTTCTAAAGAAGGTGAAGTAACTGCAAATATGCTCAACAATCTGATATTGGAATCTCAGAAGTTTTTAGCAAATCACCCTGTTAACATGAAAAGGATAAAAGAAGGCAAAGACCCTGCAAATTCTATCTGGCCGTGGTCGCCGGGATATAAGCCTAACATGAAAACATTTCAGGAGCTATATGGCTTGTCGGGTGCAGTGATATCCGCCGTTGATCTTCTTTATGGAATTGGCAAATATGCTGGCTTTAAGGCTATTCATGTGCCCGGATCGACCGGATTATATGACACAAATTACGAAGGAAAAGCTAAAGCTGCTGTTGATGCGCTCAAAGAAGTTGACCTCGTTTATCTTCATATTGAAGCCAGCGATGAAGCAGGACATGAAGGAAATGTGGAATTAAAAACAAAAACTATTGAATATCTTGACCAAAGAGTTGTTAAATATATTGTTGATGAAACTTCAAAAATGAATGAGCCTGTGACAATTGCTATTCTCCCGGATCATCCAACTCCTTGTGAAACAAGAACTCATAACCATGATGCTGTTCCTTTTATGATTTTCAACCCTCTGCTTGACGCTGATGATGTACAAGTTTATGACGAAAAATCAGTGGAAAAAGGCGTTTATGGAATTCTTAAAGGAAATGAGTTTATAAAAACATTAATAAACAAATAGGTAATCCGGCCTTCACAAAAAGCTTTACCATGAAAATAAATCATATCGGCATTCTCTTTCTTACAATTGCAATCTGCATTTCCAACTTATCATTTGCAGCAAATAGCAAAGGACCTGTAATAGTTGTTTCACCTGAAAACATTAATATTGAGGTAAAGCAAGGATTTACAAATGCAGCAATTATTAGCATTTACAATCCCGGAGATGAAGATTTAAGCATATTTATAACTGCAGAGTACGATAGTAAAAGCAAATCGGGAGGTTGGATAAGTTTTAACATTACTGATGAAATCGTAAAACCAGGTGATACAAAAGATATTGAGGTTACCTTTAGTGCTTCAAATCTTGAACTTGGGGATTTCATTGCAAATATTATTATCGAAAATAATGCAGAAGAAGATGTATTTATTGAAACAATAATGTCGGTAGTATTTCCGGCTTTTAATTTAACTTTTATAATTAAAGATACAGACGAATTTACGATTGATGATGCTGTAATTTCAGTTGAAGATATTGTCAATGATGCTGGCAACTATGTATTTGAAGCTTTAGTGCCGGGTTCATACGAATATCTGATAGAAAAAGAAAATCACTTTTCAGCATCTGGAACTGTAATTATTTCTGACGATGACAAAGTATTGGAGATTACTCTTATTTCTGAAATTACAGAAGTTTTTAATATTACTTTCTTTATTGAAGATGAGTTTGAAAATCCAATTGAGAATGCCTATCTGGAAATTGAGAAATTAGGAAGTTTCTTAAGCAACGAAAACGGAGAAATATCGATTATTGCCTTCGAATATAATTATCAGTATAGTGTTAGCAAAACAGGTTTTTATAGTTTTTCCAATGAAATATTTATTGACGAAGATCTATTGATTCCTGTTACTATGACTTATCTGAAATTCAATATTGACTTAACTGCAGACCCTTTAAATGGAGGACTTGTACTAGGCGGAAGAGAATATTATTATGGTGAATCCGCAACAATTATTGCAGAGCCCGGAGAGTTTTTCAATTTTCTTTTTTGGACTATAAATGATGCCTTTTTATCAGACGAAGAAGAATTCACCTTTCAGGTTTTTGAAGATTTAGACATTACAGGCCACTTTGAATTATTCAGATATAATATATCAGCTATTGCCAATCCCGAAGCCGGAGGAGAGGTTTCAGGCAGCGGAGAGTATTTTCATGGGCAACCCGTTACATTAATTGCCATCCCATCAAATGGCTACAGTTTTATAAAATGGACAGAAAATGATTATGACATTTTAGGCGCTGAAGCAGAATATACATTCAATGCTTATGAAGACAGAACTTTAGAAGCTCATTTTAGTCTTATCTCATATACTTTAAAATTCTCTGTTGAAGATCAGGACGAAGTGAAAATACCTGATGCAATAATAACCTTAAACAGTGTTAACTATGAGCCTGGCTTTTATGTTTTTGAAGATTTAGTGCCGGATACATATACATACTCAGTGTCTAAAGATGGTTATTTTACTGTTAATGGGAGTGTTACAATTACTGATTCTGACATTATTATTCCAATCGTGATTATAAAAGATAACACAGGACTTGCAGAATTTAATTATGATATATCGGTTTATCCAAACCCAGCAAAAGACTATTTCACTGTTAGTTGCGGTGAGATTATTTCTGAAATTAGACTGTATAACGCATCAGGAACAGAAATGCAAAGGACTTTCCCCAAAAGCAATATGACAATAATTAATATTTCAGAATTTAGCAGTGGCCTTTACTTTGCAAAAGTATTTTTAGGCAATAACCCTATTATCATAAAAATCTACAAACCCTGATACTCAAAAAAACATGAAATATACTAGATTAGTTTTATTGGCAATTCAAATATTTATATCCATTGTTATAATAAGCTGCGATATAATTGAACCACCCTACATGACAAATTATTCCTCTGATAATGGTGATGATGGAGTTGTTGTTAAAAAAATTCTTCTTGAAGAATTTACCGGGCATTTGTGCCCAAATTGTCCGGAAGGAAAGAAGGTTGCCCAGCAACTTAAAGAACTATACGGAAAGAAAATCGTTGAAATTAGCATTCATAGCGGAACATTTGCTAAGCCATTAGGTGGTGCCTTTGCAAATGATTACCGCACAACTTTTGGTGATGAAATTACTGCATACTTTGGAGTAAATCAATATCCAACCGGAATGATAAGCCGAACAAATTATGAGGGTAGTACTGTAATTTCACCTTCAGCATGGGGTAGCGCAATAAGCCAGATTATTAACGAAGAGCCTACAATAAAGATAAAAATTGAAACAGCCTATAATGCAACCTCGCGTAAATTAGAAATTGACTTAACCGCAGATATGCTATCTAATTTAGATGGATCATATTTTATAACAGCCTTTATTGTTGAAAATGGAATTATTTCTCCTCAAAAAACAAATGACCCTGAGTACCCATCAGGTGTAATTGTCGATTACGAACATAATCATGTATTAAGAGCAGCTGTAAATGGTACCTGGGGTGAAAAATATACAGAAACAGGCGCCAACACAGGCGATTCGTTTTCTTTTAATTACAGCATTACTCTAAACCAATCGTGGAAAGCAGAAAATTGCAAAGTAGTTTCCTACATTTGCAATGGAGAAACAATGGAAGTTATACAAGTAGAAGAAGCAAGAGTGACAAATTAGTCACCCATGCATATTCCAACTCCTCTAGCAGTTTTCACTAAATCTGAATCCGGATTAACGAAGTTATAATGGCTTATTGCCTCGTCGAATGACACAGAAACTATATTTGGATGTCTGTAGGCTACCATTTGCCCAAACTCTTTATTTAAAACCATTTCAAAGGCTTTTACACCAAACTGAGTTGCCAATACTCTATCATAAGCTATTGGAGTACCTCCCCTTTGCAAGTGACCAAGTACTGTCTCACGCATATCAGTATCAAGCCCGGCGTTTTTCAATTCATGAATCAATTTAGTAGCTACACCTCCTAACCTCACATTTGCATATCCTGTTTCATTACTTTGCTCAAATGACATTTCTCCATCTATAGGCTTTGCACCCTCAGCAATTACAACAATAGCAAACCCTTTTCCTTTTTCGAATCTTCCATAAATTCTGTCAACTACTTTGTTTATATCATAAGGTATTTCCGGAATCAAACAAACATGAGCACCACCAGCAACAGCAGAATGTAGGGCAATCCAGCCGGCATATCTGCCCATTACTTCAAGCACAAGAACTCTATTATGACTCGCAGCCGTTGTTACCAATTTATCAACTGCCATCGTAGCTTCCTGCACTGCAGTTTGAAATCCGAATGTAAAATCTGTTGCAGAAAGGTCGTTATCAATAGTTTTTGGAACTCCAATTATATTTAATCCTTTTTCATAAAGTTGCTTGGAAATTTGCTGAGACCCATCTCCACCAATATTGATGACAGCATCAACACCCATATACTGCAATCTGCGAAGCATCTCATCTGAACGATCAGCACTTCCCCATGTCCCATCAGAGTTTTTTATAGGCCATGCAAACGGGCCTCCTTTATTTGTTGTTCCAATTATTGTACCTCCACGAATATGAATGCCTCCTACTTTTTTCTCATCTAATACCACAATTTCATTAGGTTCTTTCAACACACCGTCGAATGCATTTATACTACCTACAACTTCCCAGTTTTTTTCTCTTGCGGCTCTAAGAACAATAGCTCTGATAACTGCATTCAGTCCGGGACAGTCTCCACCACCTGTGGCAACTAATACTCTTTTGTTGTTCATTTTGTTTTGATTTTTATAGAAAAACTTATGTTTTCAATGCAAAGGTAATAAGAAATTAATTCCATAAACATTTGTCATAACAGCGCAAACCTTTGCGGTTAAAATATTAACATTTAAAGCTAAGTTCTAAATATATCAGCAAATATATTATCTTTGCCAAATGAAAACAATACAAGAAATCCGCAACTTATTCCAAGAGTTAACAGGAGCATCACAAGAGCAATTACTTGATGACTTATTAAAAGACTTTGAGTTAAAAGGTCAAGTATTAGAGAATGTGAAGCAAGAGCGTATAGAGAAAAGAATCATTAAATCATGTCCTCATTGCTCAAGTACAAAAGTGCACAAGCGAGGGAAACAAAAGAATGTTCAGATGTA
>JAGXRQ010000039.1 GCA_018335675.1 Bacteroidota bacterium
ATTTAATGGTGTAAGTTCAAAATATCTACAAAACTATCTAAACTGGTTTGCATATAAAGATAAACTATATGGAACGAAGTCAACCATTAAACAATGGTTCTACGCAATTCTTGCTACGCCATACGCATATGAGCTGTTTTTGCAATTTAAAGATAATGCTGTTAATATTAGAACTTAGCCCTAAATATTAAAATAAAACGATATGAAATTTGGTGTTGTTGTTTTTCCCGGCAGTAATTGTGATCATGACATAATTTATGTTCTGAAAAAAGTATTAAAACAGGAAGTTGTCGTGCTTTGGCATAAGGATACTGATATTCAGGATTGTGATTTTATTTTTCTGCCAGGTGGTTTTTCTTATGGTGATTATCTTAGATCAGGTGCTATTGCAAGGTTTTCCCCAATTATGGAAAAAGTTATCGATTATGCCAATAAAGGAGGATATCTTATGGGTATTTGTAATGGGTTTCAAATTCTTTGTGAAGCTCACTTATTACCAGGAGCTTTGTTGCATAACAACAACCACAGATTTATCTGTAAGAATTCAAATATTGTTGTACAAACTAAAAATACTTTGGTCACAAGCTTATGCGAAACAGATAAAGCATATAAGATTCCAATTGCTCATGGAGAAGGACGATATTTTGCTGATGAGCAAACTTTGAAAAAACTGAATGACAACGATCAGATTTTATTTAGATATTGCAATGATATTGGTGAAGTAACAATGGACTCTAATCCTAATGGTTCTTTGGAAAATATTGCCGGCATTTGTAATGAAAAACGCAATGTATTTGGAATGATGCCCCATCCTGAAAGAGCTGCAGATTATGAGTTGTTCAATACTGATGGTTTAGTCATTTTTGAATCTATATTAAAACAGTTTGTAACTGTTTAATTTTTCCTTTAATTCTTTTAGTTTTACTTGTTTTGTTTAAAGTGGAAAGAAAAAAAATATTGTTTCTGGTTGCTCATAGGTTGGGCAGATCTCCGGGCCAAAGATTCCGCTTTGAACAATATCTCGATTACCTTCACGAAAATGGGTTTGATTATCATATATCACATCTTATCGATGAGAAAGATGATAAAGATTTTTATGCCAAAGGTAAATACTTCGCAAAGGCACGAATACTTTGGAAAAGCCTCAGAAAAAGGCTAAAAGACCTCAAAACTGCCGCTGATTACGATATTGTTTTCATGTATAGAGATGCTCATATGCTGGGCTCCACTTACTTTGAAAGAAAATTAAAAAAAAAGCCATGCAAATTAGTTCTTGATTTTGATGATAGCATTTGGCTTAATGATGTTTCTCAAGGAAATCAAAAACTTGCATTTCTTAAAAAACCATCCAAGGTAAATAGGATTATAGGTCTTTGTGATCTTATTATAACCGGAAATAAATATCTGGCAGATTATGCCAGGAAATTTAATGCAAATGTTGTTGTTGTTCCAACTACTATTGACACTGATTATTATAAGCCAATCAATAAAACTGCAAATGATAAAATTTGTATTGGTTGGACAGGCTCTTCTACTACATTAAAACACTTAGCCATTTCGGAGCCTTGGTTGAAACTCCTTAAAGATAAATATGGAGAAAAAATTAATTTTAGAGTTATTTCTGATGTGCCTTTTAAATCTGACTTGAAAGATCTTGTTAATGTTAAATGGAAAAGGGATTCAGAAGTTTCTGATCTTGCATGTGTTGATATTGGCATAATGCCATTGCCCAATGATGCATGGTCTAAAGGGAAATGTGGATTTAAAGGGTTGCAATATATGGCTTTAAGCAT
This sequence comes from Bacteroidota bacterium, assembly GCA_018335675.1. Classification (GTDB taxonomy): domain Bacteria; phylum Bacteroidota; class Bacteroidia; order Bacteroidales; family UBA7960; genus PWND01. The sequence continues at coordinate 1,794 of JAGXRQ010000039.1, forward strand.
TCCTGCTGTTATGTCGCCAGTTGGAGTTAATACTGAAATTGTTGCAGATGGTGTTAATGGCTTTTTGGCTGATTCTGAAAAGGAATGGATAGACAAGCTAAGTAGGCTTATAGAGTCAAAGGAGTTGCGCCTAAAGCTAGGAGAAGCAGGTAGAGAGACTGTTGTTGGCAGATATTCATTCAATTCTCAGAAAGAAATCTATCTCTCTCTATTTAAAAATTTAATTGGATCATAATATCAATGAGCTTGCTTAAGCCATTATTCGAATCAAGGTTATCACTGCAGGCCGGCTGTGATGAAGCCGGAAGAGGTTGTTTGGCCGGTCCTGTTTTTGCTGCTGCAGTTATTTTACCCAAAAAAATCCCTTTTGAAATTTCAGAAATCCTTAATGACTCTAAAAAATTAAGTAAAAAAAATAGATATCTTTTAAGATTAAGTATTGAGAAGCATGCATTAGCCTTTTCAGTAAAAATGTTAGACAACAACATTATTGATAAAATAAATATTCTGCAAGCATCTTTTCGTGCTATGCATATGGCTATTCGTGATTTGTCAGTTATGCCTAAGCTATTGCTTATTGATGGACCTTATTTTTTGCCATATGTTGGGATCCCACATCAATGTATTATTAAGGGCGATAGCAAGTATATGCCCATAGCAGCAGCTTCTGTTTTAGCTAAAACCTGGCGAGATGAATATATGGAAGGAATTCATCTTCAATATCCACAGTATCTTTGGAATAGCAATAAGGGATATGCTTCAGCCAAGCATTGTGAAGCGATTGCTAAATTTGGGCTTTCTCCTTATCATAGAAAATCTTTTCATTTAAAAAGACAGCTAAAAATTGAATTCTGAAAATGGGTAGCAGTTTTAAATCTAACTCTATTCATGTAAAAATTTGGCTTACTTTCATTGATTTTATTAGTATTTTTGCAAGCTTTTACTTGCTGCAATAATTGCAGCCAATTATGATTATCATAAACAAATTTTCAAAATATATTATGCTGAATTATTCAAATATTATTGCTGTAGAAATTGGAGTTAAGCAAAATCAGGTAGAAAAAACCATTGAGCTATTAAATTCAGGCGCAACAATTCCATTTATATCGAGATATAGAAAAGAACTTACTGGATCTCTTGATGAAGTCCAAATTGCTAATATACGCGACAGATATAAACAACTTACAGAGCTTGATAAAAGACGAGAAGCAATTCTTGCATCTATAGAAGAACAAGGATTTATGACTCCTGAGCTTGAGAAGTCTATTAAGGCTGCAATAACTATGTCAGAGCTGGAAGACTTGTATTTACCATATAAGCCAAAGAAAAAAACCAGAGCTACAGTTGCTATTGCAAGAGGTCTTGAGCCTTTAGCGAAAATAATTTTTCTTCAGCAAAATATTGATGTTGAAGAAAAAGCTCTTGCATTTATTGATGATGAAAAAGGAGTTTCTTCTGTTGAAGATGCACTTGCCGGAGCAAGGGATATTATTGCAGAGTGGATTAATGAAAATGCAAAGGCCAGAGCAGCAATTAGGAAATTGTTCGAAAGAGACGCATTTATTAATAGTAAACTAGTGAAGGGTAAAAATGAAGATGGTAAAAAATATGAGAATTATTTTGAATACTCTGAAGAAGTTAAGAGAGTTCCATCTCATAGGATTCTCGCAATGTTTAGAGGCGAAAATGAGGGTTTTTTGAGAATATCTATTAGCCCTGATGAAGAAAAAGCTCATGAGATATTGGATAGATTGTTTATTAATGCCAATAATGAAGCTGCCGATCAAGTTGAAATGGCTATGAAGGATAGTTACAAAAGACTTATGGCCCCGTCTATTGAAACAGAAATAAGGTCTATGCTTAAGGAAAGAGCAGATAAGGAAGCTATACGGGTGTTTGCTGATAACCTAAGACAATTATTGCTGGCATCTCCTTTAGGGCAAAAGAATATTCTTGCAATTGATCCCGGGTTTAGAACAGGATGTAAACTTGTTTGCCTTGATAAACAAGGGAAACTTATTCATAATGAAACAATTTACCCTCATCCACCACAAAATGAATGGAAACAATCTGCTGCAAAAATTCATTCTTTAGTTAATGCTTACAAAATTGAAGCAATTGCTATTGGAAATGGAACTGCAGGAAGAGAAACGGAAAGCTTAGTAAGAAGTATAAGATTTGACAAAGATATTATTGCGGTAATGGTGAATGAAAGTGGTGCTTCTGTTTATTCTGCTTCTCCGGTAGCACGAGAAGAATTCCCTGATTATGATGTTACCGTGAGGGGTGCTGTTAGTATTGGTCGTCGTCTGGCAGACCCTCTGGCAGAGCTTGTAAAGATTGATGCAAAGTCGATAGGCGTGGGGCAATATCAACACGATGTTGATCAAAAGGAGCTTAAAAACAGCTTGGATGATGTGGTTGTTAGTTGTGTTAACTCTGTTGGGGTAGAATTAAATACAGCGAGCAAGGAATTGCTTACTTATGTTTCCGGGCTTGGGCCGGCCTTAGCTTCGAAAATCGTAGAATTTAGAAATCAAAATGGTCCTTTTAAGAATAGAAAAGCTCTTAAAACTATACCTCGATTTGGTGATAAAGCGTTTGAACAATCTGCCGGATTTCTTAGAGTGGCCGATTCAGATTATCCTCTCGACAAAAGTGCTGTTCATCCTGAAAGCTATGCTGTGGTTGAGAAAATGGCAAAAAAACTAAATGCTACAATAGATTCACTTATCGCTGATGAGAGTTTAAGAAAGCAAATTAAGCTTGATGAATATATTACTGATAAGATAGGAATTCCAACTCTAAAAGATATTATGGCTGAACTAGCAAGGCCCGGTAGAGATCCACGTGAAAAGTTTGACGTTTTTGAGTTTGATAGCAGTGTAAATTCTATAAATGACGTTAAGCCAGGAATGGTTTTGCCAGGAATTGTGACTAATATCACTGCTTTTGGAGCATTTGTTGATATTGGAGTACATCAAGATGGATTGGTGCATATTAGCAACATCGCCGACCGATATATAAAAGATCCCGCTGAAGTATTAAACCTTAACCAAAAAGTTAAAGTAAAAGTATTGGATGTTGATATTGACAGAAAGAGAATAAATCTCTCAATAAAAGATGTTTAATTCTATTTAGGGCTTTTATTGGATATATTGGAATATGAATTGCGCCTATTTGCTATATTCCAATACAAGAAGTTCCATTCAGACCTGTTAAATGTTATTGTTGCAATTTTGTCTCCTTTTTTTATGCCTAAGGCAAGTAGTCCGGCACTCACATAGTTGGTTTTGTTAATGAAATCTGCTGTTGAGTATGTTTTCCAAGCACCTTCATCTTTTCCGGCTACTGCATCAGTTTTATCAGGACATATTTCTTCGTAATGACTTAAAATATCAAAAATTCTTGTTATTTCCATACTTGAAAAAAGTTGATTATATATCAGATTTGCAGTGTGTTATATCAAGGGTTGATAAATAAGCAAAATGCTAAATTATTTTCATAATTTAGCATTAAATTGCCTATTCATTAAAAATTTTAGGTTTCTACTTCTTCAATTCTGCATAATGCTTATAAAAATATGGAATAGCTTCTATGCCTTTGTAGAACTGTTGTAAAGGATAATTCTCGTTTGGTGAGTGTATTGCATCTGATTCTAGCCCAAAGCCCATTAAAATCGACTTAATTCCAAGAACTTTTTCAAATAATGAAATGATAGGAATACTTCCACCGCTTCTATAAGGAATAGGTTTAATGCCATAAACATCTTCCAGAGCTTTACTTGCTGCTTGATATTCAATAGTGTCGGTTGGGGAAACATAGCCTTCACCTCCATGTAATAATTTTGCTTTTACCTTAACGTATGGAGGAGCAATTGCTTCGAAATGTTTTACAAAAAGTTCCGAAATCTTTTTTGAATCTTGATGAGGCACTAATCTCATTGAAATTTTTGCATATGCTTTTGAAGGTAAAACTGTTTTTGCACCTTCTTCAATGTATCCACCCCAAATTCCGTTGCAATCAAGACTTGGTCTTATACCCACTCTTTCCATTGTTGTGTAGCCTTCTTCTCCATATACATCAGCAATGTCAAGCGATTTTTTATACTCTTCTAGTTTAAAAGGTGCTCTTGACATATCTTTTCTTTCTTCCATGCTAATCACTTCAACATCATCATAGAACCCTTTTACAGTTATATTCCCTTTCTCATCTGTAAGCGAGGCTATCATCTTAGCAAGAATGTTAATTGGATTTGCAACAGCTCCGCCGTATAGTCCTGAGTGAAGATCTCTGTTTGGTCCGGTAACTTCAACTTCGCAATAAGATAAACCTCTTAAGCCTGTTGTTATTGAAGGAATGTCGGGGCCAAGCATAGTTGTGTCAGAAACAAGAATTACATCAGATGCAAGCATTTCTTTGTTTTGTGAACAGAATTTTTCGAGGCTTGGTGATCCAATTTCCTCTTCACCTTCAATCATAAATTTAACATTGCAAGGAAGTTGATTTGTTTTTATAAGATATTCAAATGCTTTAAAATGCATAAACATCTGTCCTTTATCGTCATCGGCGCCTCTGGCGTAAATCTTACCATCGCGAACTTCAGGCTCAAATGGCTTGCTTGTCCATAATTCGAGAGGTTCGGCAGGTTGAACATCATAATGCCCATATACCATAATAGTTGGCAATGATGGGTTTATAATCTTTTTACCAAATACTACTGGGTGACCATCAGTATCAAAGACTTTTGCTTCATCAGCTCCACTTTTTATTAAGCTGTTTTTGATCCATTCTGCAGCTTTGTACATGTCTTGCTTGTGGTTCTCTTTTGCGCTGATTGAAGGAATTCTTATCAGCTCGAATAACTCCTGCAAAAACCTTTCTTTGTTTGTTTCGATGTAATTCTTAAGATCTTTCATAATTTTTTTTATAAATGTTTGTAATATATTGATTTGACATTTCTCATAAGCTATTATCATACAAAAATAAAAAAATCCGGCTTTTTAAAAAATAAAATATGCTAAAACAAGGGTTTTTACTGAGTTGATGGTATTGAAATATTTTGTTTCTTTACTGTTGGCAAAAAGGAAAGGAAAAATTGTTATTCAAATTCTGTATGCTTTGAGTGATGATTAAAGCAATCAAAGTTTCTTGCTGCTTGAAATTAAATTTCATGTTAAAAAAAATCGCACATAACATAAGGTATAAAGTTGATCCTGCAATTAGGATTACTACTATCTATGTTTTCTTTAGCTTTCTTTGGATTTTGTTTTCTGATACCATCTTAGAATGGATGGTAGATGATATTAGCGCGATCACGAAAATACAAATTGCTAAAGGATGGTTTTTTGTGAGTATGAGTGGCGTAGTTATTTATATTCTTATCAGTAGGTCTATAGCAGATCTTAAGAAAGTTCGGAAATCCTTAGACACTGCACTGGAATTCCATAAAACTCTTTTTGATGAATTTCCACAACCGATATACCAAGTTTCTCCGGAGGGAAAGGTTGTATTTATGAATTCAAAGTGCAAGGAAGTTCCGGGTTTAAATAAACAACATTTGTTTGATAATACCTGGCTTAAGCATGTTCATCCGGATGATCAGGGAGTGGTTCTTGAGAGATACAGAAAAGCTTTGCTTTCAGAAGATAAGTATTCATTTGAGTTTAGGATAAAAACTATTAATGGCAGTTATAGGTATTATTTAGATAGCGGAATACCTTTTTATTCTAGCACAGGACAGATTAAAGGATTTATAAGCACTTGTGTCGATATTAATGAAAAAAAGGAATTTGAAAAGCAGTTAAAGGATGCTTTAGGGTTGTATAGTAATCTTTTTCTTAATAATCCGAATCCAATGTTTGTAATAGATAATGAATCATTTAATATTATTGAGGCTAATGAATCTGCATCGCATTTGTATGGATACGCAAAAGATCAATTTTCTGAAATGAATTTTAAAGATCTTATTTCTCAAGATTGCATAGACATAAAACAGAAGGAAGATCTTTTAAATAGCTGTAGAATTCATAAAAAGAATAACGGAGAAGAGATAAGAGTTGAATTAAGCTTCCATTCATTGCCAAAGTATAAAGGGAAAGAAGGGCATATTGTTTCAGTTCAGGATATAACAGAAAGTAAAAAAGCTTTCGATAACCTTTTTGAGAGTGAGCAAAGATTTAAAACATTATTTAAATCATCGCCTAATGTTAATTTTATTCTTTCCAAGCACTATGCTGTTATTGATGTGAATCAGGCTGCATGCAACTTCCTTATGTTAGAACCAGAAGTCATTATTAATAAATCAATTCATGATCTTTTTGGTGGAAATTTCAACGATTTCTTTCTTGATTTTTTTGAAGAAGTGAAAAATCAAACATTTTGGCAAAATACTGTTTCTAAAGAGTTTAATGAGAATAAAGATTTCTCAGCAGAAGTGTTTTGTATGATCTTTAAGGAGAAAGGTGAAGAGCGCTATTATTTTAGCTTGAAAGATGTTTCTGATAGGGTAAGGATTTCAAAAGCACTTAAGGAGTCAGAAAGGCAATTAAATAGTATTTTGGATAACCTGCCGGGCATGGTATATCGTTGCAAAAATGATCCTCATTATACTATGGAATATGTGAGTGTAGGAGCATTAAAGCTAACAGGATACACTCCGATGCAAATAGAAAACAATAATGAGATATCTTTTGGAGAAATTATACATCCTGAAGATAGAAAAAGGATTTGGGAGGAAATTCAGGACAATATTTATAGTAGAAAAACTGTGCCATTAATATACCGAATTGTTTCAACTAATAAATCTATTAAGTGGGTTTTGAATCAAGTTAAAGGCGTATTTAGTGATGATGGTGAATTATTACTTTTAGAAGGTTTTATTAATGATATTACAGAAGAGAAAAATTCCCAAGAAGCATTAGTGTTTCAATCTAATCTTATGAGAAGCATAATTGATAATATCCCGTTTCCGGTTTTTTATAAGAATATGCAAGGTAGATATATTGGTTGTAATCGCGAGTTTTGTGAGTATTTAGGATTATCTGAGGATGATATTATTGGTAAAACTGTATTCGATGTATTCAGCAAAGATCAAGCAAAAATTTTTTATGAGAAAGATAAGTCATTATTTGATTCTTTATCTACACAGGTTTACGAAACTGAAATTAATTACAAAAACGGTAAAAGGATAGATGCGTTATTCTTTAAGTCTGTATTTTTCGATACTGAAAAGAACCCACAGGGTATAGTTGGTGTTTATCTTGTTATTTCGGATAGGGTAAAAGCTGAAAGAACAATTAACGAACAGATGAAAGAGCTTTCTAGAATTAACTCAGAGCTTGAAAGATTTACATATACAGTTTCTCATGATTTACGAAGTCCATTAGTTACAATTCAAGGGTTTTTAGGTTTGATAAAAGAAAGTGCTGAGAAGGGTGATATTGTACAAATGGAAGAGGACATGAGCCGAATTGAAAAGGCAACAGAAAAAATGCATTATTTGCTTGAAGATCTTCTGCAGTTATCACGTATCGGAAGAACTACAGGCGACTTTGCCAAGTTTCCAATGAGTAAATTAGTGCAGGAAATTTGCGCCTTACTTGATGGTAGAATTAAAAACTCAAATGCAAAGATTTACATTGAACCTAATATGCCAGATGCTTATGGCGATAGGTCTAGAATTGGCGAAGTTTGGCAAAACTTGATTGAAAATGCTGTTAAGTTTTGTGGAAAAGATAATCCTGAAATATCTCTTGGAAGCTATACTGATGAGAAAAACAGACAACTTTTCTTTATCCAGGATAATGGAGTAGGGATTGAAAAACAGTTTCATGATAAAATATTCGGGCTATTTAATAAGCTTGACCCAAAAACTGAAGGCACAGGAGTTGGATTATCTATTGTTAAAAGAATTATAGAGATACATGAAGGAGAAATTTGGTGCGAATCTGACGGTAAAGGCAAAGGAACAAGGTTTGTATTCTCTCTGGGCGGAAAAATGAATATGGTTAAAAATTAATAGTATTGTGATGGATGCATTTAAAATATTGATAGTTGAAGATAATCCCGGACACGCAGACCTAATTGTGCGTGCATTTAAAAATCATAAAAATCTTGAACTAGTTCTGGTTGAGAACGTTAACGATGCAAAAAATGCAATAGAGCATAATAATGTAGATTTGATAATTTCTGATTGGGTATTGCCTGATGGGAAAGGACTTGAGGTTTTTTCTCTTGAAAATGAGCAAAACCCAACTAGACCTTTTATTTTGCTTACAAGTCAAGGTAATGAAGAACTTGCTGTAAAGGCTCTGAAAAATGGAGCAATGGATTATGTTGTAAAGTCGAAACAGTCATTTGAAAATCTACCCGCAATTGCAGTTAGAGCATGGAGAGAATGGCAGAATATCCAAAGAGCTAAAGATACAGAGCAAAAACTAGTTGAAAGTGAGCAGAAATACAGGCTTATAACTGAAACAATTAATGATGTAGTTTGGCTTGTTGACTTAGATCTTACTTATTTTAAATATGTTAGCCCCTCAGTTAAAGGTTTTTTAGGTTATGAATCTGATGAGCTTGTTAATCAAACGATAAGTAAGACTTTTGCAGGTCATTCTTTAGCAAAAATTGCTTTTTTACGCCAGAAAATTAGAGAACAAGTTTTATCTAATACGGATAATCTGGGAAGCTTTAAAATTGATATAGAGCTAGAGTTTCTTCATAAAGATGGTTCTTCAAGATGGGGTGATTTGAAAGGATCTTTTATGATGGAAAAGGGTAAATTATCCTCAATACATGGAATAACCAGAGATATTACTGAAAAGAGAAATGCTGAGAAAAGACTTAGAATTCAAGAAGCATATTTTGAAACTCTTATTCATGAAGCACCTGTTGCAATTGCTATTTTAGATAACAGCGACAGAGTAATGCAGATTAATAGGCAGTTTGTGCACATGTTTGGTTATACTCCTCAAGAAGCAAGAAAAAGGCAAATTAATGACCTTATTGTTCCTCAAAAGCTAAAGGCCGAAGGTGCGTTGTCTACAAGTCAAGTTGCTGAAGGAAAAAATGTTATGTTTGAGTCTGTGAGGCAAAGTAAAACAGGGGAGCTAATAGATGTGTTGATTCTTGGAAAACCTGTGTTTTTTGGCCAGGACCAAATTGCGGTTTTTGGACTATATCAGGATATCTCTGAACAAAAGAAAACTCAAAAAAAATTACAACAATTGTCTGAGAGACTGGTTTTGGCTACTTCAACTGTTGGGATTGGAATATGGGATTATGATATCGAATGTAAAAGGCTGGTCTGGGAGCCCGAAATGTACAATTTGCATAATGTAGAGAATAAAAAATATGACAATCTGTTAGACCTATGGAAGTCATTAATTCATAGAGATGATAGAGATAAACTTCAAGATCTTTTTGAAAAACAATCAAAGAAATCAACGGCCGTTAAAGAAGGTACTTATAAACTTAAAAATGGAGGTAAGTCTAAGCATATAAAATTTTTAGCTTCTTTTATTAATGACGAAAATGGAAAGCCTGTTAGACTTGTTGGTGCTTGCTGGGACAATACTCAAGAAATTGAACATGCTGAATTGGAAAAGAAATTTGAAATTTCAAATAGAGTATCTAAAATTAAGCAGCAGTTTCTTGCAAATATGAGTCATGAGATCCGATCACCTATGACTGGTATATTGGGTATGACTGAATTGGTGCTGAAAACTTCTCTAGAAGACAAACAAAAAAAGTATTTGGAAACTATTAAGGCTTCTTCTGATAGTTTGTTGAATATTGTTAATGATATTCTTGATCTTAGTAAAATTGAAGCCGGAAAGATGGAAGTAAGACCGGTGTTATTCAATTTAAGAAAAAGTGGGGAGAAGATTTATAATCTTTTTAGTGCAATTGCAAGTCAGAAGGGTCTCGAGTTTTCTCTCGAATATGACCCAAGATTGCCGGATAGTATATATGCCGACGAACACAGAATAGAGCAAATAGTTACTAATCTTGTTAGTAATGCTATTAAATTTACTAGTAGTGGTTTTGTGACAATGAAGTATAATTTGTTGGAGTATTTGGAAAATGAGATAGATATTGGGATTGATGTTGTCGATTCCGGCATAGGCATTTCGAAAGAAAATCAACTGAAATTATTTGATATTTTCTCTCAAGTAGATACCTCTGACACAAGAACATTTGAAGGTGCAGGCTTAGGGCTTTCAATATCTCAAAGACTTGCAGAGCTTCTAGGTGGAAATATTGGGATTGAAAGTGAACTCAGAAAAGGAAGTAGATTTTGGTTCCGTTTCTTTGCTCGTCAAATTAGCAAGGACGAGGAGGCCAATGTTCAAGCATATGAAGATTTTGATACGGCTCCAAAGCTTGGATTTAATGTTCTGCTTGTTGAAGATAAGAAAACAAATCAAATGGTTGTTTCTCTTATGCTTGAGGAAGCAAAATGTACAACTGAGGTCGCCTCAAATGGCTTTGAAGCACTGAAGATGTTTATTCCTGGCAAGTATGACTTTATATTAATGGATATTCAAATGCCAGTTATGGACGGAGTAACAGCAGTAAAAAGATTAAGAAAAGACTTTGCGCCTGAAGAACTGCCGCCAATAATTGGATTGAGCGCAAAAGCAATGGAAGGCGATGCGGAATTTTATATTTCTGAGGGCATGGACGATTACTTAACCAAACCTCTGAGCTCGCATGTTCTTTATCGTAAACTCATTGCTTTAGCGCAACAAAACAGGAAAAAACCTAAAAAGAAATAATTCGGTTATTTTTCCGGATGCCAATATTGTGTGCGGGATAAACCTGTCCAATGTATGCCTCTTACATTTAGAGTCGTACCGTCAAGCCATAGCTCGCAGCTATATTCTTTTCCTTTTTTAGGGTCGAATATTGTGCCGCTTTCCCAGCGATTTCTCTTTTCGTTATATTCTAATCCTCTTAGAAATATTACTCCAATAGTTTTGCCGTTTGAAGTTTTGTAATGTGAGAACTTACCTGTGCACTTTTCGCAATCTGGGTCTTCTCTTCCCGGCTCGGGATTCAATAACTTCTCAATTTTTCCGTAATATTTTCCGTCACTTCCCCTATATATCTTTACAATAGATTTTGGGAGCTGTGTTTCATCGTCTATTGTCTGCCAAAGGCCTACAATAGCTCTTGGATTGTTAGAATATGCAACTGATTTGCTTGCAATTAATACTATTGCCATTAAGACAAATAAAAATAGAATTCTTTTCATAATTAGCTTTTTAAAAGTTCAGGTAAATTTAATACAAATGTTTGATAGTATAATAAATATTTTACCAATCAGCCCATTTGTCTAAATCTCTTCTTTCTTTTTTTGTAGGTCGGCCCAGCCCTCTTCTTCTGAATAGTGGTTGTTGGCGAATGGCTTCGAGTTTTGCATATTCACTTTCAGGTGTAAGGTCCTGCATGTATAAAGGAACTAATTTTGCCCCAACTCTGTTGTTAAGTATTTCTAAAACCTTTACTGTTTTTTGAATGGAACCATCTTTTATAACTATTACAATGTCTTTTTTAATTTCTCTAGATGGTTTGATTTCAACTCCTTCAATATGAATTTTGCCATTCCGACATGCCGCAGTTGCTTGACTTCTTGTTTTGAAAAGTCTTACTGCCCATAGCCACTTGTCTATTCTGACACTTGAATCAGGAGCTTGCTCTGACATTGAATTTATTTTTTTCTGAAATAAATTTTTATAGGTACTCCACTGAAATCCCATTTCTTTCTTATCTGATTTTCAATAAATCTTAGATAAGGGTCTTTTACATATTGTGGTAAATTGCAGAAGAAAACAAAAGAAGGATAATGCGTTGGCAGCTGTGTTATGTATTTTACTTTGATGTACTTCCCTTTAATTGCAGGTGGTGGTTGGTTGTGAATAATTGGGAGTAAAGTATCGTTTAGTTGGCTTGTTGAAATTTTCTTTTTCCTGTTGTTGTATACTTCAACAGCAGCTTCCATAGCCTTAAATATTCTTTGTTTTGTAATAACTGATGTAAAAATAATTGGAACATCTTGAAAAGGTGCAATTCTGCTCTTTATTGTTTTTTCAAACTCTTTTGTTGAGTTAGTCTCTTTTTCAACAAGGTCCCACTTATTTACCAATATCACAACTCCTTTGTTGTTTCTTGCAGCAAGGGAAAATATATTTATATCCTGAGACTCTATGCCCTGAGAAGCATCAAGCAGTAGTATGCATACATCTGCATTTTCAATAGCTCTTATAGATCTCATAACAGAGTAAAACTCAATATTTTCAGAAACCTTTCCCTTTTTTCTTAATCCTGCTGTGTCAACAAGGTAGAAGTCGAATCCAAAACTTTTATATCTAGTATAAATAGTGTCTCTCGTAGTCCCTGCAATAGGAGTTACTATATTTCTTTCTATTCCAATCAGTGTATTTATTAATGAAGATTTTCCGACATTTGGTCTTCCTATAATTGCAAATTTTGGAAGGTCCTCTTCAGGTTGCACATCTTCTCTGTTTTCAAATGTTTTTACAACCTCATCCAGTAAGTCGCCTGTTCCACTGCCTGTGATTGCAGAAATAGCATATACTGTCCCTAGTCCTAATTCATAAAAAACCATTGAATCATTATAGTTTTTTGCTGAGTCCACTTTATTGGCAACAAGAAATACGGGCTTTCCTGAAGATCTTAAAAGTTGAGCCACATCCTCGTCCATAGGAGTTACTCCTTCTCTGGTATTGAGAATAAATAGAATTGCAGTCGTTTCCTCTATGGCAATTTCTACTTGCTTTCTAATCTCATCAATAAATACATCTTCGGAATCTACTACATACCCTCCGGTGTCTATTACTGAAAATTCTATTCCATTCCAATGGCTTTTGCCATAGTGCCTGTCGCGAGTTACTCCTTCAGTAGAGTCGACAATTGCAGATTGGGTTTTTGTAAGTCTGTTAAATAGAGTTGATTTGCCTACGTTTGGGCGCCCAACAAGGGCTACTATATTGCTCATAATTTATATTTTCCTGTTTATTAGGTTTAGAACTTTGAAAGCACTAATGCTTATATCCAAATCGACGCAACTGATTATCATCTTCGCGCCAGTTTTTGTTCACTTTTACATGAAGTTCTAAAAATGCTTTTTTTCCAATAAATTTTTCTATTTCCAACCTTGCATAGGTGCCTACTTTTTTAAGCATGCTTCCCTTATGACCTATTAATATTCCTTTTTGAGTTTCTCTCTCTACATATATTATGCACCTGATATGTGCTATTTTGTTATCTTCTTTAAAGGTTTCAACTTCAACTTCAACAGAGTAGGGGATTTCTTTCTGGTATAACGATAAAATCTTTTCGCGAATAATCTCAGAAACAAAAAACCTTACCGGACGGTCAGACATTTCGTCTTTTGGGAAATATGGTGGCGCCTCGGGGAGGTAATCTGTAACGTAGTTTAATACCTTTTGAATGTTGAAGCCATTAATTGCTGAAACAGGCATAATCTCCCAATTAGGGAACCTTTTAGCGTATATTTTAATTTTTTCTTCAACAGATTTTTGATCTGATAAATCAATTTTATTTATAATCAAAACTGTTCTAACACTTGATTTTCTTATGTTTTCTATAATGTCTGCTTCCTGAAGGTCTTCCCCAATCTCAGTTACTATAAGAAACATATCTGCATCTTCGAGTGATGATGTAACAAATGACATCATATATTCCTGCAACTTGTATCCTGGTTTTATAATACCCGGAGTGTCGGAAAAAACAATCTGATAATCTTCGCTATTTAATATTCCTAAAATTCTATGTCTTGTCGTTTGTGCCTTAGGGTTGGTAATTGAAAGGTCTTCCCCTAAAAAAGCATTCATTAATGTTGACTTGCCAACATTTGGACGTCCTATTATACTTACAAAGCCTGATTTGTGCATTTTTTATAATTTAAGCCTGCAAAAGTACGAATAAAAACTCAGTAATGCATTATAAACGTGAGGCTTAGTTGAATAATAAAGTAAAAAGCAGGCTGCTAGTTGATAGCCTGCTTTTGAGGGTCAATAAAACAGTAATTGATAACTAGTTCTTAATCAACATTGTCATGCAGAAAAGAGTTATTTGATTTAATCTGAACTACTTTATTGTTGCTTTCTTTTAAAACGTATCTTGAAATGTGAGATTCTGAACTGTCGGGAACTTTACTAAGTGCAACATTCCTTCTTACAAAAGCAGGTTGTTTTTCCAACTCTAGAAGGCCTTCTGGAGTTTTAAGTTTTAAGCTCAATTCTCTTAGTTTTTGCTCCCTATCTTTAGATTTTTGTTCTAATTCTTTTGTAGTGATATTATCGTAATCACTAATTTTTTGTTCTTCAGCGGTGTTATCTTCAAAAGAAGGTATGTTGGCTCCATTTCCTGATGATGTTTTCTTTGAAGTCTCAACCTCAAACTCGAAAGTGTAATTTTTTTCAGCAGAAGGATTAGTATTTTCAGAAATTGTTTTCTTCCTAATAAGCCTCATTCCGTTTATCTCCTGCTCGCTATCTTCTTCCTTGTTAATATTTGAGCTTTCTACTTCTTTGTTAATTTTTTCATCAAGTGGATAAACAGTTTTTTGCTGAGCAATAACTTCAAGCTCATATCCAAGATCCGTATTTTGTCCGAATCCGGTTGCTACAACAGTAACGTTAATTTTCTTACCCAATGAGTTGTCTTTACCCAAGCCCCAGATTATATCAGCAGTAGAGCCAGCTTCAACCTGAATATATTCTGTGATTTCAGTAATCTCATCCATTGTAATTTCTTCCTCGCCGCTTGTGATATTTAGGAGTATTTTGTTTGCTCCCTTAATGTTATTATCATTAAGAAGAGGAGAAGAGAGTGCCATTTCAACTGCTTCCACAGCTCTGTTTTCTCCTTCTGCAGATCCGCTGCCCATAATTGCAACTCCACTGTCAGACATTACAGTTTTGACGTCAGCAAAATCAACATTGATGTTTCCTGTAACAGTTATTATTTCCGCAATTCCTTTCGCTCCTGTTGCAAGAACATTATCAGCCTTGCCAAATGCATCACTAAATGACATATTGCCATAAAGCTCTCTGAGCTTGTCATTGCAAACTATAAGAAGTGTGTCAACGTATTGCTTTAGTTCTTTGATTCCTTCTTCAGCTTGTTGTCTTCTTTTTCTGCCTTCCCAGGAGAAAGGAATAGTTACAATACCAACTGTTAAGATTCCAAGTTCTTTTGAGACTTTAGCAATTACAGGAGCTGCGCCGGTTCCCGTACCGCCGCCCATTCCAGCAGTAATGAAAACCATTTTTGTGTTTTTGCTGAGCACGTCTTTAATCATTTCGGCATCCTCTATTGCGGCATTTTTGCCAACAGATGGAAGGCTGCCAGCACCTCTGCCTTCAGTTAGGTTGACCCCTAGCTGAATTTTATTTGGCACCGGACTTAATTCCAGAGCCTGAGCATCAGTGTTGCAAATGATAAAGTCAACTCCTTGAATTCCGAGCTTATACATATGCGTAACGGCGTTACTTCCGCCTCCGCCAACACCCAGAACTTTAATTATAGATGACTGATTTTTAGGTAGATCAAATTTTATCATTTTAATATCGTTTTCATTTTTTTCCATGGCCGAAAGTAGTTAATTAATATGTGTTATATTATGATATGTTCATTGTTTTATCAACAGAATCAGGCCTTAAAATGTTAACAACCATAGCTGTTTAGCTATTATTTTGCATCTTCTTCGTCAAAAAACTGCTTGCCTTTTGCCAGCATTTTGTCAAAGAAGCTTTGTCCTTTGTCTTTTTTCACAGTCTGACTTCCTGTTTTAACGCGTCTTTTTTGAGCTTCAGAGTAATTAAATCCTAATATTACCAAGCCAACCCCAGTTGCATACATCGGACTTGCTATTTCGGGACTTGGTACTTTTGCCAAATGTTCATTTGGATATCCAATGCGAGTGTCGAGTCCTGTTTTAAATTCTGTCAGCTGAGCAATATGTTTAAGCTGGCTTCCTCCACCAGTAAGTACGATTCCCGCTATAAGTTTCTTTTCGTAGCCGGAGCTTCTAATTTCGTAATGCACATGTTCAATAATCTCTTCCATTCTAGCCTGAATTATACTTGAAAGGTTCTTTAGTGAAATCTCTTTAGGCTCTCTGCCTTTCAATCCAGGGATAGATACTATCTCTTCGTCTTTGTTTTCGCTGGCAAGCGCAGAACCAAAATTTACTTTCAATGCTTCGGCCTGTGTTTTTATTATAGAACAGCCTTCTTTTATGTCTTCGGTAATTACGTTTCCTCCTAAAGGAATTACTGCTGTATGTCTTATTGTATTGTCTTGGAAAATAGCGATATCTGTTGTGCCGCCACCAATATCTACAAGAACAACGCCAGCTTCTTTTTCTTCCAGACTTAATACAGATTCTGCAGAAGCAAGAGGTTCGAGAATCATAGTTGATATGTCGAGGCCGGCCTTTCTGATACATTTTTCAATGTTTTTGGCTGCTCCAACATCACCTGTTATAATATGAAAATTGGCTTCTAAGCAAATCCCCGACATGCCAATTGGCTCTTTAATGCCCTGTTCATTATCGATGATATAGTCTTGCGGAATAACATGTATAATTTCCTCTCCGGGAGGAAGTACTAATTTCTTCATGTTATCTGTTAGATTATGAACATCATCCTCGCTGATTTCTTCTTCAATACTATGACGCATAATGCTGCCTCTGTGCTGAATGCTTCTGATGTGTTGACCGGCAATTCCAACATTTACAACATTAATATCTACTCCGGCTTTTTGCTCAGCCTCTTTCACTGCTTGTTGTATAGATTCAACAGTATGTTGAATATTAGCAACTATTCCTCTATTTACTCCTAGGGAATCAGCTCTTCCGGCTCCTAATATTTCAACTTTACCGTATTCGTTTTTTTTGCCAACCAGACAGGCTATCTTTGTTGAGCCAATGTCTAATCCTACTATTATTTCTGAATTTGCCATATATTTAATTTATTTAGAACAAACAACCTGATTATTGTATTTGATATTTATGCGATTATAGTTGCGCCAGCCTACTTTAGTGAGGCCATCGATATAAAATATTTTCAATTTTCTAAATTTCTCTTCCATGTCGTCAATCCCTCCAAATTCAACAGTGTGTATATTACTTTTAGGAATTAATTCAAATTCACTTTTTGATGTTATGTAAATCTGGTCTATAAATGCATTCCAAAAAGAATTTTCGGCTATATATTTTGATAAAATGAAAATATCTTGCAATAGTTTATCAGTCTGGTAATTTTCTTCTCCCGCGTTCAAATCTAATAATGCTGAATACGAAGTTTTAACATTGCCAAATACAACTGGAACTCTTGCTGTGTATTTTCTGCTTACAGGCATTAATTTGCCTTTCGTATCTATGTAATATGATTGATTATATGCATTTACAATCCTTACAAGGGGTTTTCTGGGGGCTACAATTACATGTATTTCGCTGTCGATAGTTTTATATGCATGGGCTTTTTCAACAAAAATCATATCCTTAACTATTCTTTCCAATTCATCAAGTTTGATGTCAGAGATTTTTCTGCCTTCAATATTCCCTAAATATGCATTCACTGAAGCCATAACATCATCTTGCTCAACAAAAAAGTTGTCTTGGTCATATTTTAAATGAACCAAAAAGCTAGAGCATTCACTGTTTTTATTGCTATCAACAGCAAACCCAAGCAATGTAAATATTGCAACAGCAATTATTGAATAAGAAACAATTCTCACTATCTTTTTAATCATATTTATTTTCCTCTTGATTCTAGCATTGCTTTTATTTGCTCTGTAAAGCGATCTATGTCGCCTGCTCCCATAGTTAATAGTAATTCAATGTCTTTTGTTTTTAAAAAATCAATTAAATTTTGCTTTGTTATTATGCTTTTATCCTTTATTGAAACATCTTTAAGAATAATCTCTGAACTTACCCCATCTATTGGTTTTTCTCTGGCAGGGTAAATGTCAAGCATTACTAATTCGTCAAGATTAGAAAGACTTTTAGCAAAATCATTGGCAAAATCTTTAGTTCTTGAGTATAAATGAGGTTGAAAAACGCCTGTGATTTTTTTATTAGGGTATAATTCTCTTGCTGCATTTATACATGCTTTTATTTCTTCCGGATGGTGTGCGTAATCATCAATATAAACAGTATTATTCTTGTTGTAGCATATCTCAAATCGTCTTTTAACACCTTTAAAGGTTGATAATGCATTGAAAATTAATTCTGGTTTTATTCCAATACAAAAAGACACTGTAGAGGCCGCTAAAGCATTTTCGAGGTTGTGTTTTCCTGGCAATCCTAAATGTATATTGCTCCCTTCAATTAGCCCTGCAAAGTCAGAAAAGTATTTTCCACTTTCAATAACTATATTCTGTGCGTAAATGTCTGATTGATTGCAGCTATGATAATTAATTAATTTTTCTTTATACCCCAGAGGCGTATCAAGTCCATTTTTGATTATTAATGTTCCTTTCGGTTTAATATTTTGCGCAAACAATCTGAATGATTCAATCAAGTTTTCTTTACTTTTATAAATATCCAGATGGTCTGCGTCTATGGCTGTAATTACGGCAATATCAGGATGTAAGTTTAAAAACGAACGATCGAATTCGTCTGCTTCGGCAACAACCCATTCACAGTCGCCATTAGTGATATAGTTTGAGTTGTAATTTGCTGATATTCCACCTAGAAATGCAGAGAAATTTATATTAGCTGTTTTGAAAATATGTGCAATTATTGTGCTTACAGTAGTTTTCCCGTGCGTGCCTGCAACTGCTATGGTTTTTTTCCCCTCTGCTAGCATGCCAAGTATTTCTGCTCTTTTGTAGAATGGTTTGCCGGAATCTTTTAATAATATGAACTCATTTAATTCTTTTGGTATAGCGGGAGTGTAAATTATCAGGTCTATGTTTCCCGGAATTAGTTCAGGTGAATCTGTAAAATGCACCTCAGCTCCTTCATTAATGAGGGAATTGGTAATCTCGGAAGGAGTTTTGTCGTATCCAAAAACAGAAACGCCTTTTGCTAGAAAATGTCTAGCTAAAGCACTCATCCCAATGCCACCAATTCCTAGGAAATACACCTTATTTACACTTTGCAATTCCATAATAATTATTTAACTATACTTAAAGCAACTTCTGCAATGTTGTCGGCAGCATTGTAGTATGCAAGTCCGGCAATTTTTTCAATTAATTTAAATCTCTTTTCATCATCATCGAAAAGATTCATTACTGCGAAACCTATCTTTTCCTTAACCTCATGGTCTTTTACCATAACTGCCGCATGGTGATTTACCAGAGCCAGAGCATTTTTTGTCTGGTGGTCTTCTGCTACGTTTGGAGAAGGAATAAATACTGCAGGTTTTTTTATTGCGCATATTTCTGAAACTGCAATTGCGCCAGACCTGCTCACAATTACGTCTGCTAATGAATAGGCTAGGTCCATTCTGTCTATAAATTCATAAACTCTTACGTCAAATTTCTCCAATCCTTTCACGTATTCAGTGGCATCTTGGTAATAAAGTTTCCCGGTTTGCCAAATTATCTGAACATCGTTATAAAGGAATAATTTGAGGTTTACTTTTATAGCTTCGTTTATAGATTTAGCGCCTAGAGTTCCTCCAAAAACAAGCAAAGTTTTCTTTTCTTTGCTAAGGTTGAAGTATTTATATGCCTCCTCTTTTTTGTTTTCAAAATCAAGTATTTCTTTTCTAATTGGATTGCCTGTAAGATAAATTTTCTCTTTTGGGAAAAATCTTTCCATGCCTTCGTAAGCAACACAAATTTTGTCGGCTTTTTTCCCAAGAATTTTATTTGATACTCCCGGATAACTGTTTTGTTCTTGAATTAATGTTGGTATTTTTTTCTTTATAGCTGATTTTACAATTGGGAAGCTTGCATAACCTCCCACGCCAATTACAAGGTCAGGTTTAAACCTTTTTATTATATTTTTTGATCTTATCATGCTGTCTATAAGTCGATACAGCACAACAAAGTTTTTGAATGTAAGTTTCCTCTGTAGACCCGATATCTTTAGTCCTAGAATGTGATATCCGGCTTCAGGTACTTTCTTCATTTCCAGCCTTCCTTTAGCTCCGACAAAAAGAATCTGGATATTCAAGACTTTCTGTTTTAAAGCATTTGCAATTGAAATGGCAGGAAATACATGACCTCCTGTTCCACCTCCTGCTATTATTACTCTTATTGGTTTATGTAGTGGCATATTCACCTCCTGTTTCTTCTATGTTGTTTTCTTCTATTTTTCTGCTAACACTTAATATTATCCCGATTGCAATGCTGGTAAACCATAATGATGTTCCGCCCATGCTAACCAGTGGCAGTGGTTGGCCTGTTACCGGTAAAAGGTTAACAGCAACTGCCATATTTATCATTGCTTGAAACACCAGACTAAAAGTAAGTCCGGCAACCAGCAAAGAGCCGTATGTTCCGGGGGCCTTATGGGCAATTCTAACTCCCCTGTACATAAATATCATATAAAAAAGCAAAATAAGAAAGCTTCCCCAGAGGCCATACTCTTCGACTATTATTGCATAAATAAAATCGGAAAAGGCTTGAGGGAGAAAATTTCTTTGAGTTGAGTTCCCGGGTAATTTACCTAGAACACCTCCTGTTGCAATAGCAATTTTGGCCTGATCAGTTTGATAATTATCAGCCTCGCTCGGGTTAACAAAGTTTTCCACCCTGTTTTTCCATGTGTGTAAGCGCCCTTGATCTGATGACTGCATCAATATCAAAAGGAAAATGGATAACGCTAATCCTCCTACTAGTGCTATTGCCAAGATGTATTTAATGTTAATTCTTCCTATAAACATTATCACTATTGATGTAACAAAAAGTATTGCTGCTGTTGAGAAGTTCGATGGTAGAATAAGTCCACATATAACTATTACAGGCAGCATAATTGGTATAAAGGCAGATTTGAAATCTTTTATTTGATCTTGTTTTTTAGTAAGAATTCTAGCCAAATACATTATGAGTGCCAACTTAGCGAAGTCGGAACTTTGAAAGCTTAAGTTTATTACAGGAAGAGTTAACCATCTGTTGGCATCGTTTACGCTTGTTCCCATCAATAATGTGGCTAAAAGCAATGGTACGGCTATTATTATTGCCAATTGCGATATTCTGGAATAGTATGTGTATTTAACTTTGTGAGCAACAAACATTAATCCTAGCCCGAAAGCCAGAATTATAAGGTGTTTTATTAGAAAATACTCAGTGTTGCCTGCTTTA
This sequence comes from Bacteroidota bacterium, assembly GCA_018335675.1. Classification (GTDB taxonomy): domain Bacteria; phylum Bacteroidota; class Bacteroidia; order Bacteroidales; family UBA7960; genus PWND01. Next base: position 23,109 of record JAGXRQ010000039.1, read on the forward strand.
AATTTGTAAGCCAGTGTTCCGGTGCTACTATAAACAGCCAATAATGAGAATATGGATAGCAGCATTACTATCATCCATATTATTCTATCACCTTTTATATATTCAAATAATTTTACCATGTGTGATTTATTTACAAATCATATACTGCTTGTTTAAATTTATGCCCTCTCTCTTCAAAGTTTTCAAATAAATCGAAACTTGCGCACGCAGGGCTAAGCAAAACAATATCTCCCGGGGAGCCCAGTTTGTATGCTGTTTGAACTGCATCCTCTGCCGAAGTAGTCTCTATTATTTGAGACGAGTATTTTTTAAAAGCCTTTATAATATTTTTGTTATTCTTGCCAAGGCATACAATAGCCTTTACCTTACTTTGAACTAAAGGTATTAGCTCCGAATAGTCGTTGCTTTTTTCCTGACCGCCAACTATCCAAATTACTGGCTTTGTCATCGACTCAAGAGCATACCATGTTGAGTTGACATTTGTAGCTTTGCTGTCGTTTATAAACTCTATGCCCTTGACATATCCAACTGACTCTAGTCGATGTTCAATGTTTTGAAAATCACTAAAACTTTGTTTTATAAAGTCTTTGCGAACATCTACAAGACGTGCAGCTATGCCACTCGCCATAGAGTTGTATGCGTTGTGAATGCCCTGAATGGTCATTTCCATAGTATCAATTTTTAATTCAACATTATTAATATTTATAACTATTTCTTTTTTGTCTTTTAAAAAACCTCCGCTTATAGTTTCCACCTTTGCTGAGAATGGATGCTGCTGAGGTAAAGTATGTTTATTTTTTAGCCACTCTGAAATTACCGGATCGTCTGCATTATATATAAAATGGTCATCATGTGTCTGATTTTGCAATATTCTCATTTTTGATTCAACATACTTTTCAAATGAATATTCATATCTATCTAAATGATCTGGCGTAATATTTAAAAGAACAGAGATGTCTGCTTTAAAATCGAACATTCCATCCAGTTGAAAGCTTGAAATTTCGAGTACAAAATATTCAAAATCATTTTCTGCCACCTGCCATGCGTAACTTTTGCCAACATTTCCTCCAATTCCTACATTATACCCTGCTTTTTTTAGTATATGATAAGTAAGCAGTGTAGTTGTTGTTTTTCCATTGCTTCCGGTAATGCAAATCTTCTTAGCTTTCGAAAACCTTGCTGCAAATTCTATTTCTGAGATAACCGATATTCCTCTTTCTTTTATTTGCATTATCAAAGAAGCTTTGTCAGGTATTCCAGGGCTTTTAATTACTTCATTTGCAGAAAATATTCTTTCTAAAGAATGACCTCCTTCTTCCCAGTCAATTTCATAATGTATAAGAGCGTTTTTATATTTTTCCTTTATTTTTCCTGAATCAGACAGAAACACGTCAAAACCCCTTTTCTTCGCTAGAATTGCAGCTCCTGTGCCGCTTTCACCTCCGCCAAGTATGACGATTTTGCTGTCCATTTTTTATCTCAACTTAAGCGTTATAACAGCAAAAATTGCAAGCAAGATTCCCACAATCAGGAATCTTTGAACAATCTTTGCTTCGTGATAACCTTTTAATTGAAAATGGTGGTGTAGGGGCGACATTTTAAAAACTCTTCTTCCCTGACCATATATCTTTTTTGTTATTTTAAACCACGTTACCTGAATTATTACCGAAAGGCTTTCGACGAAAAACACTCCACACAAAACCGGGATTAATAACTCTTTTCTGATAGTTATAGCGAAAACAGCAATAATTCCGCCTAAAGTCAAACTTCCAGTGTCTCCCATAAATACCTGGGCAGGGTAGGAGTTGTACCATAAAAAGCCAATGCAGGCACCAACAAATGCTGCCATAAATATCACAAGTTCGCCCGACTGAGGGATATACATTATATTAAGATAATCAGCAATTATTGTATTGCCTGATACATAGGCCAATATGCCTAGTGTTACTCCTATAACCGCCGAAGAGCCCGTTGCAAGACCATCCAGCCCATCTGTTACATTTGCGCTGTTTGAAACTGCTGTAATTATTAAAATCACTAATGGGATAAAAATTAAAAACGCCCATTTTTGATAATCTTTGCCTAAGAATTTAAGAATTATAGCGTAGTCGAACTCATTGTTTTTGAAAAATGGAATAGTCGTTTTTGTTGATTTTACTGACTCTTTAGAGAAAGCTGTTTTGGATGCTGCTTGAACCTCTGAGACACTTTCTGCCGATACATAAGAAAAATCTGGAACATTTTTTTCTCTTATAACAACGCTATCGCTAAAGTATAATGTAGTTCCTACAATTATTCCCAAACCTATCTGACCTAAAATCTTAAATCTGCCGTGTAAACCTGCTTTGTCTTTACGAAAAACTTTTATGTAATCATCTAGAAATCCGATGATTCCAAGCCAAATAACAGAAATAATCATTAATATGATATATATGTTGTTTAGCTTGGCCAATAGTAATGTAGGAATTAAAATAGAGCCAATAATAATTAGTCCGCCCATAGTCGGAGTGCCTTGCTTTTCCATTTGACCTTGCAGTCCAAGGTTTCTTATGCTTTCACCTACCTGTTTCCTTTGAAGCGCATATATTATTTTTTTGCCAATTATTAATGAAATTAATAACGACAGAATTATTGCCATTGCTGACCTAAAGGAAATATACTGGAATACTCCTGTTCCAGGTATGTTGAAATTGCTGTGCAAATAATCAAATAAGTAGTACAACATAATGTTTTTTGTTAAGTGTTATACTTTAAGTTTCTAAACCAAATATTTCAAGCAACAATTCGTAGTCGTCGAAATGATGTTTTATGCCATTGATTTCCTGATATTTTTCATGTCCTTTGCCGGCAACTAAAATAACATCTCCGGGGCTGGCTATTGAGCAGGCTGTTTTTATTGCTTCTTTTCTGTTAAGGATTGTCAGGGTTTTTTTCCTGGCATTTTTTTCTATTCCATTAAGAATGTCTTGTGTAATTGTGTCAGGATCTTCAAATCTTGGATTATCAGTTGTGATAATTACCTGATGGCTGTATCTTGTTGCAACAGACCCCATTAATGGTCGTTTCAAAGCATCTCTATTTCCACCACAACCAAAAACCGTTATTATCTTGTTATTTTTATTCTGATTAATTTCAATCAGTGTTTTTAGAACATTTTCAAGTGCGTCGGGAGTATGCGCATAGTCAACAATACAATTTATTTTGTCAGGACTTACGAGTAATTGGAAACGGCCTTCTATTGCATCTAACCCACTTAAGATTTTTAGTGTTTCATTTTTGTTTTTCCCCAGTAAGCAGGCTGTGGAGAAAATTGCTAGTATATTATATGCGTTAAATCTTCCTACAAGCTTGAACCATGCTTCTACGCCCATAACTTCTAATCCTAGTCCAGATGCTGAGTTATCGACGATTTTTGCTCTGTAATCCGCCATTGAATGCAAACTATATGAGTATTTACCAGCCTTTGTATTTTGAAGCATTATCCATCCGTTCTTGTCGTCAACATTTGTAACTGCAAAGGCGGTAGCAGGTAAAATGTCGAAAAATCCTTTTTTTGCTAAGAGATAATCTTTAAATGTTTTATGATAGTCAAGGTGGTCCTGAGATAGATTAGTGAAAACTCCTCCAGAGAAAAATAATCCTGCTATACGGTTTTGAACAACCGAATGTGAGCTCACTTCCATAAAACAATGAGTGCATCCTTCTTCTGTCATTTGCTTCAGTAGTTTATTCAAACTCACAGCATCAGGAGTTGTATGTGAAGATTCAATTTCTCTTTCCCCAATTTTGTTGCAAACTGTGGAAAGTAATCCTGATTTTTCACCCATCTTCATAAACATCTTATGCAGCAATGTAGCTACAGTAGTTTTTCCATTTGTTCCTGTAATACCTATTAGCTTAAGTTTTTCTGAAGGGTTGTCGAAAAAGTTTGACGAAATTACACCTAAAGAGTATGAAGAGCTTTTTACTTTCACATATGTGATATTGCTGCTAATGTTTTCGGGCAATTTCTCGCATACTATTGCAATTGCTCCTTTTGCAATGGCCTTGTCAATATAACTATGTCCATCTACATTAGTCCCAGTTACAGCAACAAACAAGCATCCTTTTTCCACATCGCGGGAGTCGAAAATAATTGACTTAATAGCGATGTCTGTAGATCCGGTTATTTCCAGAAGATCTGCTTTATATAATATGTCAGCTAGTTTTTTCAATGTTTGTTATGATAATTCAATTAATATTTCACTTCCTTCAGATATCTTTATTCCCGGGCTTATGCTTTGTTTTCTTACAATGCCCTTGCCGTTAAATCTTACTCTTAAGCCTGCATTTTCAAGAACAAAAAGGGCGTCTCTTAGTCCCATTCCTACAACATTTGGAACAAGATTTGATACAAATTCTCTTTCTCTAAAAACAATAGTATCATTGTTAGCAATAGATTGAACCCATTGGTTTTGTGGCATTCCAACTAATTTACAATCAAAATGTGAATATATTTCTTTAAGATCCTCGATGTTTGCCATTCTGAATGAAGGTAGCCACGCAAGTATGTTTTCTTCTTGCTCTTTCTCGGGCATATTAATATGTGTAGCGTAAATTCTGTCGGATATTTTCTTGAAAACAGGCGCCGCTATCTGACTTCCAGTGTAAATCCATCCTTTTGGGTTGTGCACAACAACTATCATTGAATACATCGGGCTGTCGGCCGGGAAGTATCCAGCAAAAGAGGCTCTGTATACCACGCCTTGCTGTCTTTTGTAGCCACCACTTCTGTCTGCTACCTGGGCAGTTCCTGTTTTACCTGCTATCTTATATAATGGCGTATTTATTATTTGCGCTGTGCCGTTTTCTACTACACCTTCAAGCATTTCTTTTACAATTTTGAGTGTTTTGGCAGAACAAATCTGGCGAGTTATTACAGTTGTTTCAAATCTGTTTATGGATTTTCCTGTTTGTCTAATCTCCTTTACAAATATTGGTTTAACCATTTTTCCATCATTTGCAATTGCATTATAGAATGTAAGTATTTGTAAAGGAGTTAATGATACTTCATAACCAATCGCCATCCAAGGAAGTGATACTGCAGACCAATTTGGGCTTTTCACATCATTAATAACAGGTGCCCCTTCTCCATATATTTCTATTCCAAGAGGTTTGTCGAGCCCCATTGCTCTTAATTTATTTATAAATTTCATGGGGTCGTTTTTATATCCGTTGTTAATGATTTGCGACATTGCGACATTCGACGATACTTCAAAGGCATGTTTTACTGTTATTTTTCCGAAGCCTTCTTTTCGTGTGTCTGTCATTACTCTATCGGAATAGGTAATTTTGCCATCTCCTGTATTGATAATGTCTTCAGGATTAACAAGGTTGTCTTCAAGAGCTGCTATCATTGAAGCAAGCTTAAATGTTGATCCGGGTTCAGTACTTTCTCCTATAGCATAGTTGAATGTTTCCTCATATCTACCACTTTCTGTTCGTGTAAGATTAGATATTGCTTTTATGTGGCCGGTTGCAACTTCCATTACTACAACTGTTCCATGCTGAGCTTCGTATCTGTTTAATTGGTCTTTTAATGCATTTTCTGCAACGTCTTGTATGTTTATATTTATTGTAGTAATAATGTCTCTGCCGTTTTTTGGCTCTATCTCATTTTCACTACTCACAGGCATCCATAATCCTCCGCTTGTGCGCTGCATTAAGCGCTTTCCATGTACTCCCTCAAGTTGTTCTCTATATGCTCCTTCTAAACCAACATATGCGCCACCTCTCTCATATCCAATTGTTCTTGAAGCTAAGCTTTTAAATGGCATTTCTCTGCGTTTGTGCTCTATTATTAGCAAGCCACCCTTATATCTCCCACGGTTGAAAATCGGAAATTGTTTTAACAAATTCATCTGTGTGTAAGAAACATTTCTTTTCACCAGATAATATCTGTCTTGCTGTCTTCTTGCTTGTAATAAAGAGTTTTTGTATTCTTGTTGCGACCTGTCTTTGAATAAATTGGATAAGCATAATGCCAGAGAATCTACTTTTCTTGAAAATATATCACTGTCAATTACATTTGAACTTAAATCTACCCGTATCTCATACATCGGAATGCTGGTAGCAAGCAATCTGCCGTCGTCTGCACATATATCTCCTCTGATGGCCTCAATGTTGAAGTATCTCATTGATGTGCTCACAGCCAGTTCACGCCACTTTTCTCCTTCAACTACCTGAATATATATTACTTTTAGGAAAATAGCAATAGCGAATATTGCTGTAAGAAAATACAGAATGTAAATCCTCCACAATATTTCTTTTTTTGTCTTTTCCATTTGTTTTTAAGATGTTATTTTCCTGTAAATGTTCTGAAAAAGATTGACCTTTTTCTTTTTTGCTCTTTTATTATTCTAGGAGGAACAACTGATTCCTCAAATCCTTTGCTTTTAAGTTTTCTTGTAATTTCAGACTGATTGCTTAGATACATTAATTCTGACTTCACAGAGATATGGTTAAGGTGTAACTCAACCACTTCTTTACGATATACTTCAATTTTTCTTGCCTTCTTTTCAGCATAATATGTGTTGAAAATTAAGATAAATGCTAAAAACGTCATAAAAAACAAAAAGGGCAGTAAAGAAATCATCTTAGTGCCCTGAAGGATAGACCCGTCAAGGATGCTTTGGAAGACACCCTGGCTTTTGGGTTTTCCCTTTTTTTCTTGGTCGGGGGTTTTTAAAACGTTTTCAGTCATTAATATTTATTTTTTCTGCAATTCTTAATTTGGCACTTCTTGCTCTGCTGTTTTGTTCTATTTCCTTATCTTCAGGTATAATTAATTTCCCAACCTGATTTATTGGAGAAAGATTATTGCCGTAAAAGTCTTTTTCAATATATCCTGCTAAATTTCCTGAGCGCATAAAGTTTTTTACTATTCTGTCTTCTAAGCTATGATAGCTAATTACAACAAGCCTTCCTCCCGGCTTCAACACCTCAATACTTTGCTTTAATAACTCCTGTAAACTTTCAAGCTCATTGTTAACTTGAATTCTCAGCGCCTGAAATAACTGAGCAAAGAATTTGTTTTCCTTACCCCTTGGTGCAAATGTTTTTAAAGCACTCATAAGTTGTGTTGTCGTTTCTATTGTCTGAGTTTTTCTAACTTTTACAATTTCCTGAGCAATCTTTCCTGCATTGTTTAGCTCGCCATACAATTTAAATGTCTCTTTAAGTTGTATTTCATCATACTCATTTACGATTTCCTTGGCTGACATTGCAGTGTTTTTGCTCATTCGCATATCTAATGGCCCTTCGTTTCTGGTAGAAAACCCTTTCTCTGCATTGTCTATCTGGTATGATGAAACTCCTAAGTCTGCAAGAATGCCATCTACAGGAATTGCTCCGTAATACCTCAAAAAATTCTTCAAATACCTGAAGTTTTCATTAATAAGGTTAAATCTTTCATCTTCAATTGTATTTTTAAGAGCGTCTTCATCTTGGTCGAATGCAATTAGTTTTCCGGCTGTTAGTTTGCTTAGTATTTCTCTTGAATGGCCTCCTCCTCCAAATGTAACGTCGACGTAAATGCCGTTTGGATTAATATTTAATCCTTCAATACATTCTTTTAGCAAAACAGGGTTATGGTAAGTCTTCATTATTGGTTTTGTTGATTTTCCCCATTACCTCTTCTGCTAAAGTTGCAAAGTCTTCCGGCTCTTTATTCAGCATTTCCTCATAAACATCCTTAGCCCAGATTTCAATCCTTTGTCCATAAGCTATAAGAACGATATCTTTGTCAATCCCTGCGTATTCCTGCAGCGATTTTGGTATTAATATTCTGCTTGCTGCATCTGTTGTTAATTCAGTTGCGCCACGATAGAAATATCTCACAAACTCCCTGTTCTTTTTGTTATATAAATTCAGTGAATTTATTTCCTTGGTTATTTGAATCCATTCTTTTTCAGGATAGAGTGCAAGATTTTTTTCGAAACCTCTGTTAATGACAAACCTATCCTGCTCGTTCTGAGCAAGCTGCTTCTTAAGGCCGGAAGGCAAAGCCAGACGCGCTTTTGCGTCCAACCTACATTCAAATTCTCCTAAAAGATTTGTCATTTTCTCCACTATTGGTTTTCAAGTGGCTAAAATAATAAAAAAATTACCACTTTGTACCACTTTCTCCCACATTGTTGATAACTTTTTCTTAACATTCAAGTATTTTGCAAAGGCTTTTAGTCTGAATGTTACGACAATTAAATGCTTCATTGATTTTTATAGCTAAGTTCTAAATATATCAGCAAATATATTATCTTTGCCAAATGAAAACAATACAAGAAATCCGCAACTTATTCCAAGAGTTAACAGGAGCATCACAAGAGCAATTACTTGATGACTTATTAAAAGACTTTGAGTTAAAAGGTCAAGTATTAGAGAATGTGAAGCAAGAGCGTATAGAGAAAAGAATCATTAAATCATGTCCTCATTGCTCAAGTACAAAAGTGCACAAGCGAGGGAAACAAAAGAAT
>JAGXRQ010000040.1 GCA_018335675.1 Bacteroidota bacterium
CCGCTGTTTAAGTAGCGTTGCTTCCACTTGGAAAGAAGCGAGGGTGCTATGTTATACTTCCTGCTTACCTCAACGGTGCCTTCGCGTTGCACTTCCTGAATAATCGATAATCGCTCTTCAGGTGTAAATTTTCTGTGTGATCTTTTCATGATTTCCTAAATTTACTGTTACAAAATTAATTTTAATTTTGTGTCCAGCTATTTAGGGGGTTAAGACATCAGGAACTCGATGTTCGGCGCTCCGACCGAAATGAATTTCTAACCTCTTCCGGAAGCTGGAAGTTCCTTCGGAAGCTTCCAGTTCGTCCGACCGAAAGGAATTTCCAGCTTCCGTAGGAACTGGAAACTTCCGGAGTCTTATGGCTTCGGTTGCCGGGCCTGCGCACTGCTCTATTCTGGCATAGGTGGTTTGGAAGACTCAAGGTCTGTTAATCTTCAATCTTAAAAATCTTACGAATCTTACAAATCTTATGAATCTTCAATCCTTTCAATCTGCACAATCCTTACAATCATTTTCCGTCAAGAGAGAGACCCTTTGTTCCAAAGCACCAACCCTTGTATTGGCCGGGCTTGACCGGCCATAAAACACCACCGGATGCAACTGTAGCGACAGGGCTTGACCTGTCGCCATTGTTCCAATGCCTGTTATTGGTGGTTTTTTCCAATATTGGGAAGGCAAATTGTGATTTTGCGGTGGAAGGTGCAGTGGAAAATCAAAACAATTAGCTCTTTAGATGATTGCCAACGGCTTATGTTTGTCTTTTTTCTTTATTCCCAATATTGGGAAGCAGGTGTTGGGGTGGAAGGTGCTCCGAGGAAAAAAGAAAAGTGTAAATCTCTTTCCCAGTTTTTTAGACAAAAAAAATGCTCTCTATTCAGAGAGCATTATCGTGACCACTCGGTAACATGCTTTTAAGTATAAAATCTAAAATTATATCACTTTAACATTTACAGCGCTCAATCCCTTTGGAGTATCTTCAACTTGATAGCTAACTTTATCGCCTTCGTTTATCTCATCTACTAGACCGTTATGATGTACAAATACATCTTTACTACCTTCGTCAGGTGTGATAAAACCAAAGCCTTTTTGCTGGTTGAAAAACTTTACTGTTCCTTTATTCATATATAAAAAATTTTAAATGAGCCGTAAAGGTAATACTTTAATTATTACAAAGAACAATAAAGTTGATTTATTTTTTTATAACATCCACTAAATGAATAAGAAACTACTTTTAATAAACGGCTTTTGCAATCTGTGCAATATTATCAGACCTATCCATTGTGTAAAAATGTATGCTTGGCACTCCATATGATTTAAGTTCTTTGGCCTGTTGTGTTGTCCATTCAATGCCAATTTGCTTCGCTTCTTCATTGTTTTTGCATTTTTCTACTTCTATTGAAAGTGCTATAGGCATATCCACATAAAAGCTTCTTGGTAAAGTGTTAATATGTGATTTTAATGAAATTGGCTTTATCCCGGGAATAATCGGAACGTTAATGCCTTCATTTCTGCATTTTTCCACAAAACGAAAATAGTGATTATTGTCAAAAAACATCTGAGTTACAATATATTTTGCGCCCGCTGCTATCTTGTGTTTCAGCACTTTGATGTCGGTTTCGAAATTTGGTGATTCAGGATGTTTTTCAGGATATCCTGCCACTCCTATAGAAAATGAAGTGGGAGTGGGGTACTGAATTTCATCATCGAGATATTTTCCTTTATTCATATCAGCTATTTGCTGTATTAGCTCCGACGCATATTTGTGGCCACCGGGTGTAGGGTTGAATGTTTTTGTTGCTTTATCCGGGTCGCCTCTTAAAACCAATATATTGTGAATTCCTAAAAAGTTGAGGTCTATTAGTGCATCTTCTGTTTCCTCTTTGGTGAATCCTGAGCAAAGTATATGAGGAACGACTTCAACATTATACTTGTGCATAATAGCAGCAGAAATGCCAACAGTACCAGGCCTTTTTCTAACAGATTTTTCCTCTAGCAACCCGTCAGGCCTTTTTTTATAAACCACCTCTTCACGATGGTATGTAACGTTAATGTATGATGGCTCAAACTCTAGAAGTGGGTCAATCGCATCATAGATTGCACTTATGTCCTTGCCTTTAAGTGGCGGCAGGAGCTCAAATGAGAAAAGTGTTTTTTTTGTGTTTTTAAGTAAATCAGCGATTATCATAAAATAGGGTTTAGGTTTTAGGTGTCAGGTTTTAGGTGTCAGGTGTCGGGTGTCAGGTGTCAGGTGTCGGGTGAAGGTGTGTCAGGTCTGGTATGTTTACCCGAAACCTGATACCCGATACCCGATACCCGATACCCCAATTTTAAACCCTCGTTTCCGGGTGACCGAAATAATAGCCACAAATGCTTGCGAGTGGCATTATCATATAGTTTTCTGTTAGCTTCATATTTGTTGTGTTTTCTACATTCAACATTTCAAAGATTTTCTTTTTCTCGCTATGATCCGGGCAGCAAGGATAGCCAGGCGCCGGCCTTATTCCCTGATAATTATTTTTTCTAAAAGCTTCAATATTAAAAGCTTCTTCAGGCGAATAGCCCCAATATTCCTTTCTTACTTTATAATGAAGCATTTCTGAAAAAGCTTCAGCCAAACAATTGCTCAAAACTTTTATAATTAAAGAATTATATAAGTCGCCCTCTTTCTCAAATTGAAATGCCAGCTCATCTACTCCTATGCCGGCAGTAATTGCAAACAGTCCAATATGGTCTTTTTGGTTTGATCCTTTTGATGCAATATAATCTGCAATGCTTTGATTGTGAGTTTTATGAGGATCAAGATTTCTTGGAAAATGAAATGATGTTTTATCTGAGTTATTAAGAACAATTACATCCTCATTTTCTGAATAAGCTTCAAAAAAACCATAAACCGCCTGAGCTTTTATAAGTTTATTTTCTGCTACTTTTTGTAATAATGATAATGCATCCAGCCATATCTGATTTCTAACTTCTTCAGCATCTTTTATAACAAAACGTCCTGCTCTGTTCATATCCAATTCGTGGTAGAATGCTTTTTCGTTTAGATATGGAATAAGCTCTGCTATTGGCTGGTCTTCTATCAGAAAAACTCCTTTATGTTTAGGTGCAGGTGGAATAAGTGAAATGTCAATTTTCACTTTATTCTTTCTTGCTTCCTCCAAAGAAAGTGACAATTTCCCCTGATTTCTCTCTGATAATGATTCACGCAAGTGCTTTTGCTTTTCGAAGTTTTCATTAATGAATTTTTGATTAAGCTTTCTATCTGATAGCGTCTTGGCAATATGAGCAGCCTGTGAAGCATCTTTTACATAAACAACCGGTCCATTGTACGCCGTTGCAATTTTCGCTGCTGTATGCATCTCAGATGTAGCAGCACCGCTTATAAGTATAGGAATCGTGAGTCCGGCGGCTTGCATTTCACCGGCAACATGTATCATTTCATCAAGAGATGGGGTAATGAGTCCGCTAAGTCCAACCATATCTGCTTTTTCAGTTATGGCGCTTTCAACTATCTTGTTTGCAGAAACCATTATACCTAAATCAATAATTATGAAATTATTACAAGCCAAAATTACTGAAGCTATATTTTTACCAATATCATGAACATCTCCCTTTACTGTAGCTAGTATTATTTTGCCATTCCCTGAATCGGATTCAATGGCATTTTCATCTTCAATATATGGTTTGAGAATATTAATAGCCTGTTTCATAACCCTTGCGCTCTTTACTATCTGAGGTAGAAACATTTTCCCTTGCCCGAAAAGAGTTCCAACAGTTTTCATTCCATTCATCATAGGTTCTTCTATAATATTCAAAGCAGTATTTCCATTATTTAAAGCTTCATTTATATCTGTTTCAAGATAGTTCGTTATACCATGAATCAAAGAATACTCAAGTCTTTTATCAAAGGATTCATTCCTCCAGGTGTTTATGCTGTTATTGTTAGTTTTTGCTTTACGATTATTGTTTTTGGCAAAATCAATAAGTGCATTAGCGGCATTTTCGTTTTTATTAAAGATTAGATTTTCTAATAGTTTTACTAATTCTTTAGGAATATCATCATAAATTGGAAGTTTTCCTGCATTCACAATTCCCATATCCAAACCGGTATTTATAGCATGATATAGAAAAACAGAATGCATAGCTTCTCTTATATAATCGTTGCCCCTGAATGCAAAAGAAAGATTGCTGATGCCTCCGCTGGTTTTTGCCAAAGGAAGATACTCCTTTACCCATTTTACAGCTTTTATAAAATTCATGGCATAATCATTATGCTCTGTCATTCCTGTGCCTATAATAAGCACATTAAGGTCGAATATTACATCCTGCAGAGGGAATCCTATTTTTTTGAGCAAATTATACGCCCTTTCAGCAACTTTAATTTTATGTTCAAATCCGACAGCTTGCCCTTCCTCATCAAAAGCCATTACAACAATTGCCGCATTATACCTCATAATACGTTTCGCTTTTTCAATAAAAGCAGTTTCGCCTTCCTTGAGGCTGATTGAGTTAACAATTGCCTTGCCCTGAATACATTTCAATGCCGCTTCTATTACATCCCATTTTGAAGAATCTACCATAATCGGGATTCTAGCTACTTTAGGGTCGGACCCAATATAGTTGAGAAACTTCACCATGCATTCTTTAGCATCAAGCATTGCATCGTCCATGCTCACATCAATAATCTGGGCACCATTTTCAACCTGCTCGTGAGCTATGGCAAGAGCTTCTTCAAATTTATTTTCCCTTATAAGGTTTGCAAATTTGCTTGAACCTGAAACATTTGTCCTCTCACCAATATTGATAAAGTTAGATTCTTTGCCAATAACTAATGGTTCAAGTCCTGCAATAATTGTTTGCTTTTTGGAAATAGCCGGAAATCTTGGATTAACATCCTTTACGGCCTCTGCAATGTCAGCAATATGCTCAGGAGTGCTTCCGCAGCATCCTCCAACAATATTTATCAAACCTTCATCTGCAAACCTTTTAATCTTTTCAGCCATTTTCTGAGGAGATTCATTATAATGACCATGATGGTCGGGCATTCCGGCATTGGGATATGCACTTATAAATAAATTAGTCTCATCTTTAATTCTAAAAAGATATTCCTTCATAAGATCAGCACCAAGCGAACAGTTTAGTCCAATGCATATAACAGAATCAGTCGGCAATGAAGCAATAAATGCTTCAGGTGTTTGTCCGGAAAGAGTTCTGCCACTGCCATCTGAAATAGTAAAAGAAACCATTATTTTCACATCAGAACTTCTTTCAGAAATTGCATCTGCGCATGCTGCAACTGCTGCTTTAGCGTTAATTGTATCGAATACTGTTTCAATCAACAACAAGTTTACGCCCCCATCGATTAATCCAAGAGCCTGTTCATTATAAGCTTCATATAACTCATCATAACTGATGTTTCTAATGTCTGGACAATTTACATCTGCCGATAATGAAGCCATTTTGCCAGTTGGACCAATTGAACCTGCCACAAATCTTGGTTTTTTAGAGTCTGTTGCTGTCCATCTTTTGGCAACTTCTGATGCTAATTTAGCTGAGGCTTTATTAATATCATAAACCATATGAGACAAACCATAATCGGCAAGGGATAGCTTGTTAGCATTAAAAGTGTTAGTTTCAATAATATCTGCTCCGGCCTTGAAATATTCATTATGAATATTGGCTATGATTGTTGGCTGTGTAATGTTTAAAACATCTTTACAGCCTTTCAGAGGCAAGTTGTGATCCTTGAACTCTTCGCCTCTGTAATCTTTTTCAGTAAGATTATGCTTTTGAATGAGAGTTCCCATAGCTCCATCCAGAACAAGAATGCGCTTGCTAAGAATATGTATTAAATCAGATTTCATAAACTGAACTTTTTAAACTTGTTATTTCAATATCTCCGCCAGCAAGCATGCTATCCTCAAATATAGCAATAAATCCAAGAATATCTGCAGATGAACCGGCGATTTTGTTTGCAATATCCAATCCGGAAAAATCTGTTACCATATTACATAATGATGTAGCCCATGCATCTGCTAAAGCTGCTGATTTGCATATTATTGTTACATTATCAGCTTTGCCGTAGCTTAATGAGTGCCCAATTTTTCCGGATGAAGAGCATATTCCGCAAGGAGATAAATTTGGATTAACAGTGAAAGCTGTTTTCCCCGAAAATGATGAATCTCCTGCTTCTATGCTAATAGTAATTGGATTGTGAAATTTTGCCCAAATATCGCCACCATTTTCGATAATAATTTCAGACTTAGGGATAATAGACATTAGCTTTTCTCCGACCATTTCTGAAACGGCTCCTGCAACAGCAGCCATTGGGCCAACGTTTGCATTTATTGATGCAATTGACATACGTTCTACGATTTGTCCATAATTCCTCATAAATCCAATTGGCAAATGCGAATAATGGAACTTTGGATGCTTGTTAATTGCATTTTCAATTTCTGCACGAAGTTTTGATAAATAATTCGTTATAATTTTTGGCAAATCATCGAAATATAAATGCGGAGTCACGCCTATCCAAAGGTCTGACTCCTCAACTATTACTTGGAAATAGTGGAATCTTTCCGTATTTTGAATTTTTCTGTATAATCTTTCTTGGTACATTAGTATTGGGTATTGGGTATTGAGTATTGGGTGTTGAGTATTGGTATTGGGTATTGGGATTATTGTTTAATATTTTTCCTACTTTGCTTTGTTTTCATGCTTTGTTGTAGTTTGTAATTCATTTTCTGGATTTCATTTATGCATTGTATAAGATGATTTAATTTAGCATCATCAATCATTTTAAGTTTATTAGAAATTATCAATTGAGTTTGTAACTCAAAAGATGATCCGTTAGAGATTCCTAGAAAATGACAAAATTCTCCATCTGAATTCCTTCCAGCGCCTTCTGCAATATTTGAAGGAATTGAAACTGCGCATCTTCTTATTTGCGATACTAATCCATAGGTTTCTTCTTTAGGGAATGTTGAAGTTGCATTGTAAACATCAGTGGCAAGTTCCATTGACTTTTGCCAGATTTTTAATTCTTGAATTTTATGCATAGTTTTTCGTTTTAAAAATTATCTAAACACCATCTACTCAGTACTCAATACTCATTACTCAATACCCAATACTTAGTTAACACAAAAAAGTTTCAACGGACACGACTTCACACAGAGACTGCAAAATGTACATTTCTCAGGTGAAAACTCCAGGCAATGATCTGTATTGAGTTTAAGAGCGCCGCTTGCACAAACTGAAGTGCAGCAACCGCAGTGGATACATTGCGACTTCTGAATAATGATTTTTTTAGACACTTTGGTTCTCATATATTTTCAATTTATGTGAAACACTGTTTTGAGGCAGTTTTGCAACTGCGTTAGTAATCTCAAACTTTCCTTCAAGAATTCTGTTTTTAAGGATTTCGCAAATCTCTTTTGCTTTTTTCAGGCTGGATAATGGAGATGCGTTAATAGTTTTCCCATTAAAACTGATTTTTCCGGAAAACAGTTCGTCATAGTTATAAACTCCAACTGATGGTCTGCCTTGCTTTCCATAATCTAGCAATGTAGTTTGTATATCCTTATTTCTTATAGAAAGAGTTTTTGCTACATCCGGACTAGTGACAGGAATTGGAATTCCTATGCCTACAAATAAGCTTGTGCCGTATTGTTCATAATAGGCTGCTTTAATATAGTCAGTCGACATTTCTTTAAGATTTCCTAATACTGCAATTGTAGCAGATGGTCCAAGAGGAATATTATGCTCATTCTTAGGTTTTTCTGTATAATGTTGAGTGCCATTAAATGCAACAAATCCCTCGGCTCCACCAAGGAAAATTTTTGTTCCTATGCCAATTGATTGAAGTTCAGGGTCGTTTAGCAAAGGGCTCAATTCGCCCGATGTCGAAAATGTTATATTACCGTTTTTGGGCAATAAAGTACCCATGTAAGTAAAAAGCAAATCATCAGAGCTATTAGTTGCTGCAGCATAATTTTGGTATGCATTTCTGGGATTAAACATAATTGCCTCATTGATTGAATCGAGTGTGAAGAATGTATCGATTTCCTTTCTAGGATAGCAATGAGTTCCCTTAGAAGAAGCTTTTACTCTTACTTTTTTCCCTGACAGAAGGTCTTCAATCACATGAGCTCCGCCATATTCAGGGTTTTTATTGCTTTCTTCGGTAGCTCCTAAATATGCATCAGCAGCAGCAATGCCGCCGTAAGCACTAACATCGTTTAGGGTAAGTTTCTCGTATCTCATTGGAGGGTCTGAATGTCCGAGATTGAGAAATACACCTGATGAACACATTGGGCCGAAAGTAGCAGTTGTAACTACATCTACTTTTTTTGCAAGAGTATCAGGTGGCGTAATTTCGGCTAAAGCTTTGAATTCGCTTGCTGTTAAAATTACGGCTTTGTTCTTTTTTATATTATAATTGATTTCTTCAATTGATTTATACATTGTCTTATGATTTTTTGGTTAAACAAAATGATTACGCATATTAAGGCCGGACTTAAAAAATAACCGGCCAATGCATTATCCATAATGTAAAGCCAACACAGACAAGCGTGAAATCAACTACACTTGATTTGATTGAATACTTAAAATAATCTTGGATTGACATGTAAAATACGTTTAAATTATCATTCCGTTAATTCGGCAGGTTTTGGCACCTTCCCGGCTTATCCGGGGGTTGTCAGAGGTTCACAGAGCCTGATCTCTCCCCTCATTCTTTATAATTCAAACGACCTATAGGGTAGTTTGATGGGTGCAATATTAGTAATTATTTTTGAAATTGTGATTTTTTTTTTTTGATGCCTGAAGCTGGGTAAAATGTATAACAAATCCGAAGCTGGAAGTTCCTTCGGAAGCTTCCAGTTCTGGTATTTACATCACGTCATTCCGACCATAAAGGAGGAACCGAGTCCCGACCATCGGGAGTGGCGAGCTCGCCGACGGCAATCCCGTGGATTAAGGTTCTCATCGCCATTCAAAGCCGCTTTCAACAACCTTTCCAAATTTCCACGGGACATCTCGCTAACGCCAGAGGTGACGGTGCATTCAATAGCGCAAGGAATTTCCAGCTTCCAAAGGAACTGGAAACTTCCGGGAAAAGTTCACAAAATCAAATAGAATAAAAAGAAAAATGTTAATTTTATGTCTCATTTAACTAAAAAAACGGTCAACCTTATTTAGGCATGGTCACAAACCCCGAAATCTGAAACCCGAAACCCGAAACCCGAAACCCGAAACCCGAAACCTGAAACCCCAAACCCCAAACCCCATGTACAACAAAATCATACTTAACATTCGCCCACTGGGATTTATGTGGGACACCATAGATCCATTCCTGTTTTGTGTTCACCATCTTGATTTTTTTCCAAAAGGAAATGATGAAATGGGACCTAAAGCTTCTCTAGCCGGACGTTTTATCGGTCAGGATTTTACCGTTAAAGACGGTTGGAGAATGTATCATGGAGAGAAAGTGCCCGGCTTTCCTGCTCACCCACATCGTGGATTTGAAACAGTTACTGTTGTCCAGAGAGGATTTGTAGATCATTCAGATTCTCATGGCGCGTCAGGCAGATATAGTGCAGGAGATGTTCAATGGATGACAGCAGGGGCGGGGTTGCAACATGCTGAAATGTTTCCTCTCGTTCATAAAGAAAAAGAAAATACACTTGAATTATTTCAGATATGGCTAAATCTGCCAAAATCCAGAAAGTTTTGTAGGCCTCATTATGTGATGCTTTGGGCTGAAACAATTCCACAGCTTAATCTTAAAGATGAGGCAGGCAGAAAAGTTGATATTGATATTATAGCAGGTAAGATAGCAGATGTTGAGGCACCTCCACCTGCACCTGATTCATGGGCTGCTGATCCTAAGAATGAAATAGGTATCTGGATAATAAAAATGCAAACAGGTGCTAAATGGATTATCCCTGCAGCATCTCCCGAGATTGGCAGAATGTTGTATTTCTATAATGGCGAATCAATAAAAGTTGCCGGTATCGACATTAAGCCAATGCATTCTGTTGAAATGCTTGCAGAACAGGATGTGATTATAGAAAGCGGGAATAAAGAAAGTAAGATACTAATCCTTCAGGGTATTCCTATCAACGAGACTGTTGTTCAACACGGACCATTTGTTATGAATACTCACCAGGAAATACATCAGGCTGTTATGGATTACAGAGCAACTCAGTTTGGAGGTTGGCCTTGGGATAGGTATGACAACGTTCACGCAAGAGACAAAGGACGATTTGCAAAATATGCAGATGGCAGTGAGGATTTGCCATAAACATCTTAATTTTGCGCTGTTTATTTACTTGATTTACTTTAGGGTGGTAATGCTTGAATTATTAAAGAGTAGAATTAAATTTAATCGAAATGAGCTTTCCGGAGCTTTTGGTGATATAGGTACAGACCTGCCTCTTATAATCGGGATGTTGCTTGCTACCGATCTGGAAATTTCAAACACTCTCATTGTTTTTGGTGTTTTGCAGATGCTTACTGCTGTGATTTATGGTATCCCAATGCCTGTGCAGCCATTAAAGGCTGTTGCGCTTATTGTTATTACTCAAAATATTTCTGCCGATGTAATCTGGGGTGGTGGTTTGGCGATAGGGCTGTTTATGCTTATACTTTCCTTAACCGGATTGCTTACTTGGCTTAGTAGAGTAATACCTAAAGCAGTTATTCGTGGAATACAGCTTGGACTAGGATTGCAATTGTGCTTGTTGGCAATTAAAGACTATATCCCATCCGACGGATATATCGGATTTATTTTTGCCGCAGTCGCTTTTACCATTGGGATGATTCTTCTTGGTAACAAAAAGTATCCTCCGGCAATTTTTATAATTCTTCTCGGCTTAATATATACTGCTGCCTTTAACTTCGAAATTCTTGCCGGCATAGGCTTTTCTTTGCCGACTTTTACTATGCCTGATATAAAATCTCAAAGTATTATAACTGGCTTCATTGTTCTCGCATTACCACAAATTCCATTATCTCTTGGCAATTCTATTTTTGCTACAAATCAAATCGCTAAGGATTATTTTCCTGAGAAAAAAATTACTGTAAAGAAAATTGGAATTACCTATTCTGTAATGAATTTGTTAGCCCCATTGTTGGGTGGGATTCCTGTTTGTCACGGCTCAGGAGGTATTGCAGGCCATTATACCTTTGGCGGACGAACAGGTGGTTCGGCTTTTATTTATGGTTTGATTTTTATCGGCTTAGGATTGTTCTTTAGTGGCAATACCCCCGAGTCGTTAATGCTATTTCCCAAGCCAATTCTTGGTGTTATTCTGCTTTTTGAAGGATTTGCACTTATTGTTCTGATAAAAGATATTGCCTCCGAAAAAAGCCTTCTGCTTATATCAATTGTTGTGGCTATTTGCGCCGTAGGATTGCCGGGTGGTTATATTATTGGAATGATTACAGGAATTCTGATATACTACTTCCGTGAAAAAATCTTTTTGAGTAAGTATTGATGAGAGAAACTCTAATGCAATTATAATGTTATAAAATTGCAAACCATCTTATCCATTCTCAATAACGTCATCCTCTTCATCGTCAATAAATGATGAATCTGAAAGCTCAGGGATTATATTTTTTGCTTCAGAATCTGATAGGATAGTCACATTTTTAAGTCTGCGCTGAATTGCTCTTGTTCGTTTGCCCATAACATCATCCAACTGATTTAATCCGGTTTGAATGTTTTTCTGAGCTTTTTCCATCATACCACTGAAACTCTCAAATTCTTTTTTTACGGCTCCAAGAACCTGCCAAACTTCACCGCTTCGTTTTTGTATAGCAAGGGTTTTAAAGCCCATTTGCAAGCTGTTCAATATCGCAGCTAATGTAGTTGGTCCTGTTACTATTACTTTAAAATTCTTCTGTAAATCTTCAAGCAGTGCAGCTTTTCTCACCACTTCGGCATATATGCCTTCGAAAGGCAGAAACATTATAGCAAAATCAGTGGTAGAAGGAGGGTCAACATATTTATCGCTAATATCCTTAGCCATTTTTTTGATTGTTGCTTCAAGGGTTTTTTGTGCTGCAGTAATTTTATTTATATCTCCATCGTCGTAGGCTTCTTGCAAATGCTCGTAAACTTCTTTAGGAAACTTGGCATCAATTGGCAACCATACTGTTGTTCCGGCGTCATCTCTTCCCGGAAGCTTTACAGCAAACTCAACAACGTCTGCGCTTCCCGATTTGGTTTTTACATTTGCCTCATATTGCTCGGGTGCAAGTATTTGTTCCAAAAGCATTGCCAATTGTATTTCCCCAATTCCGCCTCTCATTTTCACATTACTCAATACTTTTTTTAGTCCTCCAACATCAGTGGCAAGTGTTCTCATTTCTCCCAGCCCTTCCTGAACTGCTTGTAGCTGCTTGCCTACTGTTTCAAAAGATTGACTTAGCCTTTCGTTGAGGGTTTTTTGCAGCTTTTCATCAACAGTCTTGCGCATCTCATCTAGCTGCTTGGTGTTATCTTCACGAATATACCTAAGCTGATTCTCAATGCTATCCCTTACTTCTTTTATGTTTTTTGTAAACTGATCACTAAAAGAAGTTAATGATTTCGACATTTCCTCCCTGTTTATTCTTGAAAGCTCATTAGTCTCTGAACGGTTTCTCTGAAATTCATCTTTGATAGATTTTTCAGTTCTTTCCAGGGTAGTGTCAAATTTCAGCATAAGAGATTCAATATCTTTTAGCTCAGATTTGATTTCGATCTTTGGCTTTTTGAATAATAAAACTAATAGGTTGGTGATTGCAACAACAATCAGTATTATCAATAGAAGTTCCATATATGAAAGTGTTTATAGTTTGGGTTGTTATAAAATAAGCACACCCAAATATATTATTTCTTTAGGACATAACTGAAATAAACATACTTTCTTGAAACAAATCTTTCATAAGTTTCTGAGCCAATAGCTCCGGCAAAATTCAAAGCTACTTTATGCAGGAATTTTGGAACAAGTTTTTTCACAAGCTTTCTTCTCCTATCATCATCAAGGTCGAGAGCAGATATTACTTCTTTGTTTATTTCTCTTTGTTTTAAGATTGAAAGTCCGCAATTATTAAGATCTTCTTTCATTTCTTCAACACCATAATCAAATCTAAAGTCAGTAAACAAGAAATAACCGCCCGGTCGAAGAATCCTTTTTACTTCCATTAGAAAAGCCTTCATGTTTGGATACCTATGCGATGATTCAACATTAAAAATGATATCACAAGAATTGTCTTCAAGGGTTAGATTTTGAGCGTCTCCTTGTTGAAATGATAAACCTTCTAGATTGTAATAGCGTTGGCAAAATGAAATTGCTAATTTGTTCAAATCAACACCCTTTGCTGATTTAGGTTTAAATTCCTTAAAAATATATGATAATCCGCCACCTCTGCCACAGCCTATTTCGGCAATGTCTTTGCCCGTTATATCTGTCTCAGTCGCTAAATGATTATATAATTGTATTGAATAGCGGTTTTTTTCATTATCGCTGTCTAATGGAATCTGTTCTCCATTATCACTATATCCATAATTCATAAATATTACGTCGGCATGTTTATCTGCTTTGCTAACATACCAATACCATATTCTAAATAAACTTTCGCGGATTCTTCTTTTCATCTGTTGCTTTTTAGTGTAAAAATGTGAATAATAAGAACAGCCAAAAAACAACTATATATACAATGAAATATGCTATCCTGTAGGCTAGTTTCGACGGTGTAAAAGTACTTAATAAATGTTAAGTTCATTTACTCGTTTGAATTTATTTTTATAATTGGACTAAGTCCTGAGTCCTGAGTCCTGAGTAGTGTACAACCCCCATGTAACTCTTCTGTAACTCTTCTGTCATCCTTGCAAAAGAATTCACAACCCATTACAACGGAATATTCCCATGCTTCTTGGGCGGATTATTAACGGTTTTATTTTCAGTCATTTCCAAAGCTTGAATTAACTTCAACCTTGTTTGCTTAGGTAAAATGATTTCATCAATATATCCCAATTCAGCAGCCTGATAAGGGTTAGCAAATCTTTCCTTATAGTCTTGCAGAATTTTTGCTTTTTCTTCAGCATCTACATTTCTATAGAGAATATTTACAGCTCCCTCGGGTCCCATTACTGCAATTTCAGCAGAAGGATATGCAAGATTAACATCTGCCCCAATATGTTTACTAGACATAACACAGTATGCTCCGCCGTATGATTTTCTCGTTATAAGAGTAATTTTTGGAACAGTGGCTTCAGAATAAGCAAAAACTAATTTAGCTCCGTTTCTGATAATACCGGCATGTTCTTGTATAGTGCCCGGAAGGAAGCCCGGAACATCTTGTAATGTGATAATTGGGATATTAAAAGCATCGCAAAATCTTATAAACCTTGCTGCTTTGATAGATGCATTAATGTCTAAAACCCCTGCCAAAACAGCAGGTTGGTTTGCAACAATTCCAACACTTCTGCCGCCCATCCATGCGTAGCCGATTACTATATTCGCGGCAAAGTGGGGTGATACTTCAAAAAAGTAGCCGTTATCAACAACCGAATAAATAAGTTCTTTGATATCATACGGTTTATTTGGGTCTTCAGGAATCAAAGTGTTAAGTTTTTCATCTTCCCTGTGGATATCGTCATCACAATGCCTTATTGGAGAATCTTCCATGTTGTTCGAAGGAAGAAAGCTCAACAATTCTCTCATCATCATTAAGGTTGTTTCTTCATTATCACCCATAAAATGAGCTACTCCGCTCTTGGAGTTGTGAGTGAATGCACCACCTAACTCTTCTTTTGTCACATCCTCATGTGTAACAGCTTTGATTACATCAGGGCCGGTAACAAACATATAACTTTTTTCTTTTACCATAAACACAAAGTCGGTTAGAGCAGGAGAATATACTGCTCCACCGGCGCAAGGTCCCATAATCGCAGATAATTGAGGAATTACACCCGAAGCCATTGTGTTGTTGTAGAAAATATCGGCATATCCGCCTAAGCTTCCAATTCCTTCCTGAATACGTGCCCCCCCAGAGTCATTTATCCCAATTATCGGAGCACCGTTTTTTAAAGCCAGTTTTTGTAACTTTATGATTTTGTCGGCATTGGTTCTACTTAATGATCCTCCAAATACTGTGAAATCATAGGCAAAAACGTAAACCAGCCTGCCGTCTACTTTCCCATATCCTGCCACAATTCCGTCTCCGGGAATTTTCGACTTCTCCATCCCAAAGTCAGTGCACTTATGCACAACCAATTTGTCTATTTCAACAAAAGTTCCGGTATCAAGAAATATGTCAATTCTTTCTCTGGCAGTCATTTTGCCCGACTCGTGCTGCTTCTTTATTTTATTTTCGCCACCACCAAGCTCTGCAAGCTTAATGCGTTTTTCAAAGACCTTAATCTTTTCTTCAAGTGTTAATACTTTCTTCGATTCTTCTGTAGCCTTTTTTGTTGTTTTAGGCTCATTGTTCGTTTTTTTTTCTTCTTTCATCCTTGTTTGTGTTTTTCAGGTTTATATTTGTCAACCTACCCAGACCTATACCCTTCCTTTATACCTTATACCTTATACCTTATACCCCTTCCTTACTCCAACACCACCAACGTTTGATTTCCTTCAACAGTATCGCCTTCATTTACAAGTATATCCTTAATCTTGCACTCCCTTTTAACTTTATATTCGCTCTGCATTTTCATTGCTTCTACTACAATTACCGTTTGTCCTGGCTCAAGTTTATCCCCTTTCTTTACAGGAATTTTCACAACCTTGCCGGGCATTGGAGTGAATATCTTCTCCTGACCTTCGTCAATGTCATCTTTTTGTCGGCTCTTCATATACTTTCTGTGAACATCAACGATTTCAATGCCCATAGTGTTGTATAATGTGCTCACATCATATTTTTTACTGTCGTCTGAAGATTTTACAAGCTCCATATTGTATGATTTGTTTTGATGTAGTATAGAATAAACACCATGTTCTATCATACTTATATCAACATCATATGTTTTATCGTCTATTTGAATTTGGACCTTATTGCCGTCAATACTTAAAAGCTCAACATTTGCAACTCTTTCTCCAATATGAATTTCTATTGCCATAATAGTTTGTTTTAATGATTAAATTAAATTCTTAAAACCCCTTTTCTCTTACCAAACTCTTTCCATCTGTTTATCGCCCTGCCTTCTGCTGAGGTTTTTGGTGTGTTTTCCTCCAGGTTCATTATATAATCGAAATATGCTGCAATTATAGCCATATCTTCTGTGAGAGTTTTTGTAGCTCTTGGTGGTTTTAATAATGTATCTATATGCTTTTCAATGAAGTGGGTGTCGTATTTACCTTTAACAAAATCAGGAATATCCATTATTTTCCTTAAAAATCCAATATTTGTTTTTATACCTGAAATCCTATATTCGTACAATACGCGCTTCATTCTTTCTATAGCGTATTTTCTGCTTGCAGCCCTTACAACCAATTTTGCTATCATAGGGTCGTAGTAAATCGGAATTTCATAGCCATCATATACATAGCTATCTACTCTCACTCCAATCCCTTTAGGTTCAGAAACATGTTTGATAATTCCCGGACTTGGCATGAAGTCGTTGTATGCGTCTTCTGCGCATATTCTACATTCAATAGCGTGTCCTCTCTGCACTATATCACTCTGTTTGAAAGGTAGTTTTTTGCCGTTAGCAATATTAATTTGTTCTTTAACAAGGTCAATTCCAAGAACTTTCTCGGTAATAGGATGTTCAACCTGAAGTCTGGTATTCATTTCAAGAAAATAATAATTCAGATTATCGTCAACCAGAAATTCCACTGTGCCGGCACCAACATATTTAACTGATTTTGCAGCATTAATAGCAGCTAGCCCCATTACTTCTCTCAGCTCGGGAGTCATAAGAGGGGAGGGGGTTTCTTCAATAATCTTCTGATGTCTTCTTTGAACAGAGCATTCTCTTTCGCACAAATGTATTGTGTTTCCGAATTTGTCAGCTAGAATTTGAAATTCAATGTGATGAGGAGATTTAATATATTTTTCCATATACACAGCATCATCACCAAAAGAAGACAGGGCTTCAGATTTTGCCGCCAATACAGCATCCCAAAGTTCTTTTGTGTTTTTTACAAGCCTCATTCCTTTACCTCCACCACCGGAAGAAGCCTTAACCATAATTGGGAATCCAATTTTTTTAGCAGCTGCTTCAGCTTGCTCTTTAGTGGTTAAGTTTTCTTTAGTGCCCGGAACAACCGGAACACCTGCTGCAATCATGGTTTGTCGGGCTGTAATTTTATCGCCCATCTTGCACATGGCATAAGGCTTTGGGCCAATGAAGATTATTTTCTCTTTCTGACATTTGCTTGCCAATGAAGCATTTTCAGACAGAAAACCATAACCAGGATGAATGGCATCAGCTCCTGTTATTTTACAGGCTTCAATTATATTGTCAATTATCAGGTAGCTCTCTTTGGAAGGAGCTGGGCCAATGCAAACGGCTTCATCGGCAAAACTAACATGTTTGGAAGTTCGGTCGGCTTCGGAGAATACGGCAACAGTCTTTATACCCATCTCCCTGCATGAGCGCATAATGCGCATAGCTATCTCGCCGCGGTTGGCGATTAGGATTTTTTTAATCATACACTTGCTTAATTTTTCTTATCCCAAAGATACGATTTTATTTTAAACGGTGGTTTTGTGTTAATCCTCTGAAAATAATAAATTAAGAAAATGCTAACTAGGGCATTAGCCGCATTTAAAAACGGAGTCGTCTTTATCAATAAGATTAACAATTACTGAGTTGTAAAAATTTGTAGCTGCCATTTGTTGGGGGAATAGAATTTCGTCGGCCCCACAAGGGGTCATCATTTCGATGTCTTTTTCATTAAGTGCAGTAAGGTATATTTTGCCTTTGTAGTTGTTGCGTTTTAATGATCTGATAAGCTTCATAGACGCATCGCTATCTCTAACAGTGCTAATAATGCATTTTGTTTTTTCTAATGGTATCTGCTCAATAATTTCGGGGTCGTCAAGCTCTCCATAAATGATTGTTCTTCCTTTTTCCTTATTTTGTTTGACTATTTCAGGATCAAAATCTACAGCTAAATAAGAAATTTCAGGATTATGGTCAAGCATATCGGCAATATTCCCTCCAAAGCGACCTAACCCAAAAATTATTATGTCAAAATTACTTGGTATTTCGAGTTTGTAATTTAGTTCCCTATAAGGAATTTTCCTTTGAAAAATCTTGAGAGCAGGAGAAATGAAGTCATAAATCTGGTGAGAATACAGAATAAGGTAAGTTGATAAACCTATTGTGATAAGCCCTACTAAAGTAATTAGCCCCACAATTTCATCATTAATGTGACCAACAGCCAGTCCTAATCCGACAAAAATAAGTGAGAATTCACTTATCTGCGCAACAGTCAGTCCTGCAAGGAAAGAAGTACGTTTTCTGTATCCCATTATACCCATAATTATTAAAACTATAAGAGGATTTCCAACTAGAACAAAAACTGAAAAAATTAGTGCTTCAGGCACTTGCTGACCAATTACATTTAGATTTAGATTAATGCCAAGGTTCACAAAGAAAAACAACAATAGAAAATCTCTCAAACTAGCCATTCTGCTGCTAATCACATCTTTAAACTGCGAAGATGCAAGGCTAACACCGGCTAGAAACGCCCCAACTTCTCTACTGAATCCCATTAAATCTCCTGCCATTGCAAGCGTCACAGCCCAAGCTACAGCGAAAAGAGTTAGCATTTCGATTGATTTAGCAAGGAAAAAACTAATTTTTGGCAAAACATACCTCATCATAATTATTGTCAGTATGATGAGTATAAGACCGGAGACAGCAGTTGTAATAATCTCCTGCATTATGTGAGTGTCTTGTTGTTTCCCAATAGTAGAAAGAACTATCATAACAAGAATAACCACAATATCCTGCACAATAAGAAAACCAATTGCAATTTGTCCGTGTAAAGAATCGATTTCTTTTTTATCGGTAAGTAATTTAACGATAATAATAGTGCTGGAAAATGTTAATGCTACAGCTATATAGAAACTGTGAAGGCTTGAAAAGCCTAGGCCAATTCCGATAAAATATCCAATCAGACTAGTAAACAGAACTTGTCCTAAGCCGGTAAGAAGTGCTATTCTTCCTACAGATTTTATAATTCTAAGGTCGAGTTTTAATCCAACAATAAATAGCAGTATAGCTATGCCAATTTCGGAAAGGAGATGGATATTATCTTTTGATTTAACAACATCGAGAACGGCCGGCCCAACAAGAATTCCTAGGGCTATAAACATTACAATCAGTGGTTGCTTTAGTATTTGCCCCAAACCACCAAGCAGGGCGGCAAAGAATAGAATTATCGCAAATTCATAAAATGGATTTTCAGAAAGAAGAGAAATCCAACTCATAGTTTATCTATTTTTTCTTACCTTTTTTAAAAATCTTACCTGATTTACCTAAATGCTTCTCCCATTCTTTTTGGGTTTCAGAGTTTCCTTTTAATAAGTCATCGGGGTCAACAGAATTGTCATCAGATGCTATTATATCTTCTGAACTGCTTTCTTCTTCAGAAATCTCTTCTTCTGTAATTATCAGGCTGTCATCAATTTCGAGCTCATCTTCTTGTTTAATATCATCAACTTCATCAACATCCTCAACTTCTCCTTGGTCGATAGATACGCTTTCTTCAGGGCTGTACGACTCCTCTGGGTCTTCAGTGAAATCAAAGTTTTCTTGCTTATTACTTAATGAGGTTTCATGGTCAGACATCATTTCCTTTAGTCTGGATATTTCCTGATTTAACTCCGAAATTCTCAATTGATTTTCTCTGTCTTTTTCAGCCATTGCTTCTTGGGTAGCCGACAGCTCTTCCATGTTCTGGCGCATTTCCTCTTCTTGAGCTCTCATCTCCTCAGCCTGCTGCTGCGATTTCTCTAGCAACAATGCAGTATTGTTGTTGATTTTTACATTTGCAATTGTTGAAGCAATACTTTCACCTATTTTCTCAACAAATTCAATTTTGTAATCTTCAAGTTTATTAAACGAAGCTAATTCAATTACTCCAAATATCTTGTCGTTAATTTTAAGCGGTACAATTAAAAGTGAGCTTGGATTTTCATCTCCAAGACCTGATGTAATCTTAATATAATTTTGTGGAATATCTACAAGGTAAATAGTTTGTCCTTCTAAATAACAAGTACCAATAAGACCTTCTCCAATTTTAACCCTTTTCTCCAGAAACTTCCTTCTGTCGTATGCAAAACAAGCAGTTAACTCAAGATATTGATTAGTTTCATCATCATCATTTAGGATGAAAATTCCACCTTGATTAATATTCATGTATTCAATTATATTACTAACAATATTGTATGTTAATTCCTCAATATCATTAGTGTTTTGCCTCAAAATATCTGCAAACTTTGCAAGACCTTGAGTAGTCCAATTCCTTTTTTCGTCTTCAATTTTCCTGAGAGCTTCTTCTTCAGCGGCTTTTTGCAGGCTAACTTTCATTTCAATTAATGAATTTCCAAGTACATCTTCGTCGCTTAATGGCTTAAAATCGTGCTTAAAATTGTTTTTACCAATTTCACTTGCAAATTCAGCAGTTCTTCTGATTCCCTCTACTAGTTCATTAAAAGATTGAACAATATCTCCAACTTCATTCTTACTTTCATAATGGTATTTTTCGGGCAAGCGTCCTTTTGCTAATTCTCTGACAACTTTTACCAAAGCTTTAATAGGTTTTGTAATGTTTAAACCAATTACATAATAGTTAACAGTGGTAAACAAAATGAGAGTAAAAATCAGTGCAAATAAAAGTATTTTTTGAGTATTTCTAACAGGATCTGTTATAAGGTCTTTATGATAAACAGTTGCAGTAATGAAGCTTTGCAATTGTTCAAAATATGCAAAGTAAATATGCTTTTTTCTTCTGCTTCTAATATTTTCATTTGGATCGGTGTATGTTAGGTGACCTTTTTTCATTTCGTTCATTTGTCTGAAATAGGTCGCAGAATTAATATTTTGCTCCTCAATACTTTTATCTATAAGAACTCTTCCATCTCTTTTAATTAAACTCGCATAACCGTTTACATAAAATGTTTTTTCATAAAAAACCGGTTTTATATTTGCAAGATCCTTGTCACTTGTAATTCTGAGAATGGTTTGCAAATAATCCAACTCTCTAAACAATGTATATTCAGCATCTTTATATTGAGTGTTTTTTCTGTTTAAAGTTGCTACAATTGAAATTAACCCTAAAGCTGAAATCAAGGTAATATTAATAGCAAGTATTACTCTTTGCTGAAGATTAAGTTTGCGATATTTTTGTAATAATCTGTTAATCATTTTATTAATTTTTATAACGATAAATTAATACTTACTGTTTTTTCGTTTGCTGAGCCAATTTTTTCTCAAGATCTTTTATTTTATCATCAAGTTCATTTTTGGCCTCTTCGTTAATCTTTTGATCAGTAATATCAAAATTAAACCTTATGATTTTGAAAACTTGTTCTCTTTCATCTTTAACCGGAGTATAAAACTCTCTAATCCAGATAGTTTTGTCATTCATTTTTTTCTGGCTTTCGATTACTTGAACTTGTCCCGCCTGCAATCCTTCCCAGAATTTTCTATAATCTTCACTGTCAGCATAATCATCAGAAATTAGGAAATCGTGATGATATTTATCCATTAAATCTTCTCGCTTAATAGGTCCGAATTTTCTTGCAAAGCGCATATATGCATCGTTTATGAAGATTATCTTGCCATGTAAATCATACTCTATAGAAGGCAAGGCATTATTAATAGCCTGAACATAACCTTCCATTTCAACAGATTGTCGTAAAACTTTAAGTTTAGAGTCATTAAGTTCTTGAATGTTCTTCTCAATAATTCTCTGCTGCTCTTCTAATTTCTGCGATTGATAAACATTTTCAGAAATATCGTATGCCACCTTAAATATTTTGTATGGTTTGCCGTAGCTGTCGAATATTGGGCCGTATGTTTCTTGCATCCAATATTCTTTTCCATTGATATGAACCTTGTTTTGCTCTTTCTTAATAATACCTTCCCTGAGGTCTTGCCAAAATCTGTTATAATTTTGTCTTTGTTCCTCATTTAAAACCAAATTATCGGAGTGAGATTTGCCAACTACATCATCACGACGAATTCCAAGCAGTTTTAAATATGGATCATTTATAGATAGAACTTTTCCTGACAAATCATAAATGACAATATAATTTGAAGTGTCAAGAGCAGTCATAATTCCTTCCATTTCGAGCGATTTTCTTTCCATCTCTTCTTGGGTTGCGTGCAGCTCTTCCATATTCTGACGCATCTCCTCTTCCTGAGCCCTCATTTCTTCTTGTTGAATCTGAGATTGTTTTAATAGCTCAGCAGTACGGAAATTAGTTTTTACCATATTAATTGTGGAGGCAATGCTTTCGGCGATTTTCTCAATGAATTCGATTTCATGTTTCTCAAACTCATAAAATGAGCCAATTTCAATCACACCGAAACATTCTTGATTTATAACCAAAGGCACTAAGATAAGGCACTTGGGTCTTGCACCTCCCAGCCCGCTGGTTATGTGAACATAATCATAAGGAAGGTCAGTAATATAATTTGTAGATTGCTCAAGAAAACAAGCCCCAATCAAGCCTTCTTCAATGTCGATTTTCTTTTCCAGAAATTTCTTTCTTTCATAAGCATAACAGCCTTTTAATTCAAGAAACTTGTGATGTTCATCATTGTCATTTAAAATGAATATTCCACCCTGATTAGCATTCAAGTATGTAACAAGATTACTAATAATGCTATATGAAAGTTTATCTAAATCTTCGTTATTAAGTCTTAATAATTCAGCAAATTTTGCCAAACCTCCAGTAACCCAATTTCTTTTTTGATCTTCAGCTTTTCTTTCTGCTTCAGTTTTTTGAGATTTTTGAAGGCTGTCTCTCATTTCAAGCAAAGCTCTACCAAGCTCATCATACTCACTAAGCGGTTTAAATTTATGTGCAAAATTTCCTTTTTCAATTTCTTTTGCAAAAATTGATTTGTCTTTAAGAGCAGCAATTATTTTATTGGCAGAGACAGCAATTTCAGTGATTTCATCATTGCCTGTTACTTTTACCTCCTTGCGAATGTCTCCTGCAGAGATAAAGTTCAATACAGAACTTATTCTTTTAATCGGTTTTAATACTGTATTTGCAAGCCAATTAATTAGTGCCAGGAATAATGAGAATGCGACAAACAAAGATGCATAAGTTAATCGCATTACTTTATTTATCGGATTAGTTATTATATCATCTTCCATAACAACCGCGCAAACATATAAGCTGTGCGCAGGTGCCTTCATGAAATAAATCCATTCCTTTTTATTTGAATCAGGGTTAATTCTTTTATACTTACCAAAGTCTGTTTTTGTAAATTCCTGAAAATATGGTTCACTAGAAATGTTTCTATGTCTGATTTCCGGATGTATTAATACAATTCCATCATAACTAACTACAAATGGATACCCGGTGTCATAATATTTTTTTAAAGGAAGTTTTTTGTCTAGGAAGTCTAAAGTTTGTCTATAAAACCCATGATCTGTTTCTATTTTATTTCCGAAGTTATTAAAAGCGTCTCTTAATTCATATTCAATTTCTGAATCATTGATGTTTATGGAGTATAATAATTGATTTAATGCGTTAGAGGCTTCTGTTTTATTAATATTTTGGTTAAAGTCTGCAATGTCGAATAGTGAAATTAAGTCCAATAGATTGCCGTACATTACTGAATCGATTGTAGCTGTTGTTGTTTTTACCCTATTGGAGTATACTATATAACCGAATATAGAAAATATAATTGCGTTAGCGATTATCAGTGAGATGATAAACCTTTGCTTAAGTTTTAATTTTTTTAAAAATCCCATTTTGCTTCCTTTAAGTCAGTGAATTAATTTAATAATTCTAATAGCAATTAATACAAACTCCAAAAATCTACAGAATACTCACAAATATAAATTAAAATATCAATTTGCCATAATCACACAAAACAATAATTATTGTTTTGAAAGCAGAAACCCTTTTATTACTGCTGCAATATTTTTTATCAAATCAATCTCTTCTCTTAAAAAAGGGCCTTTGTCTGCATTCGGGAATTCCTTGATATATATTACTTCAATTAAGGCTGAATTCCCTTTTGATATCTCGATTTCTTCACTGAGTTTCCATGTTGTATCCATGAAGCCATGGCTCTCAACAACTGTATTTTTATATTTAATTCTGGCAGCAGCATAATTAGTAAATTGCCAGCCATTAATCATTATTTTTGCAATGTTTTCAAATGCGTCCTTAATAGAAATTGAAGAATTTGAGCAGATTTCTCTGACATTTGAAATAGCTTGCGCTTGCTCAATCCTCAAATTATTAAGAGTTAGAAGTCTTTGCATTTCTTCCTGAGTTGCCTGCATTTCTTCTAAATTTTGCTTCATCTCTTTTTCCTGAAGAATCATCTGCTCTGCCTGTAATTGCGATTGATGCAAAAGTTTTTGGGTTTTCGCATTGGTTTTCGCATTAGAAATAGCAGAAGCGATGCTTTCAGCTACTTTTTCAACAAAATCAATCTTATACTTAGGGAATATTTTGAATGAAGCAAGTTCAATTACACCAAATATTTCCTCATTTAAAACTAAAGGGACAAGCAATAGGGATGTTGGATTAGCTTCTCCCAATCCACTGGTAATTCTTATATATGAATCCGGAACTTTTTTTATGTGTGTTGTTTTTCTTTCTAAGAAACATGCACCGACTAAACCTTCTCCCGGATTTATTTTCAACTCCACAAATTTCTGTCTGTCGAAGGCATAGCAAGCAACCATTTCTAAAAACTTCTGACTTTGATTCTCGTCATTAACAATAAACAAACCTCCTTGATTAATGTCCAAATATTTTATTAGCTTTTGAATAATTTTAAATCCAAGATCTTCTATGTTTTTGTAGTCAAGCCTCAAAATATCTGAAAATTCTGCCAACCCTGTTGTTGCCCAATTTCTTTCTTCTTCTTCAATTTTCCTTTTTGCATTTTCATTTGCTGCATTTTTGAGATTTTCTCTAGTATCAAGAAGAGAATTACCTAATACATCATCCTGGCTTAGAGGAGTATATTCGTAATCATAATTTCCTTTGCCAATTTCAGCAGCAAAATCTGCTGTTTTTCTAAGTCCGGCAATCAGGTTGTTAACCGATTCGGCTATATCGCCAATTTCATCTTTTCTTGGAATGATTATTTTCTCAGGAAAAATCCCTAATGATAGTCTGTTAATTTGTTTTGCCAAATTGGATAAATGCCTGGTAATAGGTTGCATTATGAAATGCAGAAGTATTGTAAAAATAATAATACCTCCACTAATTCCAATAACAATCAGCAGATATGTCAGTTTTCTTGTAGGATGCCAGAAATCTTTTTCAAATACTGCTATTCCTGTAATGTGGCTATTTGTTTGAGTTGAAAAAACCCAGCATTTACCAAATTCTCCATCAGTGATTATAATTTTTTCATTTTGTGATATTATTCTAGACATTGATTGATTTGAAAAATAATTAGAAAATCTTGCAGGGGGTTTGGCTATCCAATTACCTTTATTATCAATCAAAAAAGCAAATCCATTATCATAGTATTTCTTTTCTGCTAATATTTCTTCTGGGGTTTTATTGATATTTCGTTCTAAATTGAAATCATACGAGACAGCAACAAGCTCAGACAAATCTTTTAGTTGAGCAGAAATACAATCTTCGGTAACTTTAAATGTTCCACTCTTTCTAGTAAAATAAACTAGCAACGATATTAAAACCATAGTGAAAGTTACCATTATAACAATAATTATGGAAACCCTCATTTTTAGCTTAAGGTTGTCCAATAAAGTAAAATTCATAATTATTAAGATTTATGAGTATTGTAATAATCTTTTCTTTAACCTTCAAATTTAATAAAATATTACAAGCTATGATAAGTAAAGAAAAAATTGATAAAAAAAAATGAAATATGTTTATTATCAGTCAAATATCTTTTTGTTTTATTATTTAATTTTCTACCTTTGCAGTCCCTTTTTAGGGCTGTAAAATCAATGTTTAACCCGGTATTCTTTGATATTTAAACAAAGCAAGTACCACAAGCAAAATTAAATTAATGTCAAACGAAATTAAAAATGTTGAAAATCAAGAAGAACTACCTCAAGAGGTAGAAGCTACAAATTCTTCTGAAACAAATGTTGAAAACGCAGTTGAAGAAACTGTTGTGAAAGAAAAATCAGAGAAAAAAGAAAAAGTTGCTGTTCAGATTCCAGGTGAATTCGATTGGGATTCTATTGGTAAAAAACAGGAAACGTATTCTCAATCTGACAGACAGCGAATGGAAGCAATTTATGATGAAACTCTAAAGTCGATTGGTGAAGGTGAAGTAATTGAAGGAACAGTTGTTTCTATAAATAACAGAGAAGTAGTTGTTAATATAGGCTTCAAATCAGATGGTATTATTTCAGCAAGTGAAGTAAGATACAACCAAAATCTGAAAATTGGTGATAAAGTTGAGGTATACGTTGAAACTCAGGAGGATAATACTGGTCAGTTACTTCTTTCTCACAAAAAAGCTCGTACATTACGTTCTTGGGAAAGAGTTAATTCAGCAATGGATAATAATGAAATAATTAACGGATTCGTTAAATGCCGTACAAAAGGTGGTTTAATTGTTGACGTTTTTGGAATAGAAGCATTCTTGCCGGGCTCACAGATAGATGTTAAGCCTATCCGTGATTATGATATTTTCGTTGGTAAAACAATGGAATTCAAAGTTGTGAAAATTAATCATGAATATAAAAACGTGGTTGTTAGTCACAAAGCACTAATTGAAGCTGAACTTGAAGTTCAAAAATCTGAAATTATTTCTAAACTTGAAAAAGGACAGATTCTTGAAGGAACAGTTAAGAATATTACTTCTTATGGTGTGTTTGTTGATCTTGGTGGTGTTGACGGTCTTATTCACATTACCGATCTTTCATGGGGAAGAATTAATCATCCTGAAGAAATAGTTGCTCTTGATCAAAAAATCAATGTTGTTATTCTTGATTTTGATGATAACAAGAAACGTATAGCATTAGGTCTTAAACAGCTTACTTCTCATCCTTGGGATTCTCTTGATAAGAATATCAATGTTGGTGACAAGGTTAAAGGTAAAGTAGTTGTTATTGCTGATTATGGTGCATTTATTGAAATAGCTCCTGGTGTTGAAGGTCTAATTCACGTTTCTGAAATGTCATGGTCGCAACATCTTCGCACTGCACAAGACTTCTTAAAAGTTGGTGATTCTGTTGAAGCGGTTATTCTTACTTTAGACCGTGAAGAAAGAAAAATGTCTCTTGGTATTAAACAACTTATTCCAGATCCATGGGAAAATATCCACGAAAAATATCCTAAAGGGTCTAAACATACAGCTACTGTAAGAAACTTTACTAATTTCGGAATTTTTGTGGAACTTGAAGAAGGTGTTGATGGATTAATTCATATTAGCGATCTTTCTTGGAGTAAGAAAATTAAGCATCCTGCAGAATTTACAAAAATTGGTGAAAATATCGAAGTTGTTGTTCTAGATGTTGATAAAGAAAACCGCAGACTAAGCTTAGGTCATAAGCAACTTGAAGAAAACCCATGGGACGTTTTCGAATCAGTATTTGTTGTTGATTCTGTTCATCAAGGAACTATCGTAGGTTCTTCAGATAAAGGTGTTATCGTAGCATTGCCATATGGTGTTGAAGGATTTGCGCCAACACGTCATATTGTAAAAGAAGATGGTACAACTGCGAAAATGGATGAAACTATCGATTTTAAAGTTATAGAGTTCAATAAAGAAAGCAAGAAAATCGTAGTTTCTCATACAAAAGTTTTCCAGTCTGCTAAAGCTGCTGAAAAAGATGAAGAAACAAAAGAAAAGAAAGCTAAAGAGAAGAAAACAACGAAAGCAGTTTCTAAAATGAAAGATAATCTTGAGAAGTCAACTCTTGGAGATTTAGACGTTTTAGCTAACTTGAAAACAGAAATGGAGAAAACTGCAGCGTCAAAATTAAACAAGGCGAAAGCTGATAAAGTTGCAGAAGAAGCAGCCGCAGAAGAAGCTCCAAAAGCTAAAAAAGCAGCTAAACCTAAGAAAGAAGAATCTGAGGATAACGTTGAAAAGAAAGAAAAAGCTGAAAAACCTAAAGCAGAGAAAAAATCTGCGAAAAAAGAGTAAAAAAGCTTTTTCAAAACAAATATTGAGCACATTATAATTGCTCATAAATTTAAAAGGATAACCGTATTTATGGTTATCCTTTTTTGTTTTAACTTTACAATAGGTAACTTTTTAAAGAAGTTTACATCAAACTTTTATAAATATGAAAATACTTAATGCCTCACAAATCAAATTAGCAGATGCTTTCACCATTGAAAACGAACCTATCGCATCAATAGATTTAATGGAAAGGGCATCCAAAGCTTGTTATGATTGGATAAAGCGGATTTTAGACAAAAACACAGAGGTTAAAGTTTTTTGTGGGATGGGTAATAATGGGGGAGATGGACTGGCAATTGCGAGAATGCTTATTCATTCAGGTTTTAAAGTTGAAGTTTATAAAGTTTTTCATAAAGATTTAGCTACTGAAGATTTTATAATAAACGAGAAACGATTAAAAAAAACCCGTGGATTCGTAATGCATGAAATTAGATCTAAGGATGACTTCCCATCTTTATGTATGAAAGATTTTGTAATTGATGCTTTAATAGGAACCGGACTTAGTAGTCCCTTGGAGGGGTTATTGTCAGAATTGGTGAAATTTATAAACACAGCTAAATCTAATGTAATCTCAATTGATATGCCTAGTGGATTGTTTTCTGAAGATAATGCTTCAAATAATCCTGACCATATAATTAGGGCAAATCATACTTTGAGTTTTCAGAATCCTAAATTATCATTCTTCTTTCCTGAAAATGAATTATATACAGGATTTTGGCATATTCTTGATATTGGTCTTAATAAGGCTTTTATTAATAGTTTGGATACGAGGTATTATTTTGTTCAGAAGGAATTGATAAAAACATTATATAATGCAAGAAAGGTTTTTGCACATAAAGGTAATTTTGGCCATGCTTTGCTGATAGCAGGTAGCAAAGGTAAAAGCGGTGCAGCATTCCTATCATCTAAAGCCGCATTGAAATCAGGGATAGGATTAATTACTGCATATATTCCTGAAGCTTGTTACATCCCTTTTCAATCCGCTTTGCCTGAGGCTATGTGTTTAACAGACGAGAATGAAGATTATATTACATCAATGCCAGAGATTTCAAACTTCTCTGTAGTTGGGATAGGCCCAGGTTTAGGTACTGAAAAGCAAACACAAAATGTATTGAAACTTCTTATACAAAATTCTCCAAAACCATTGGTTATAGATGCAGATGCAATAAATATTTTGGCAGAGAATCCTACATGGTTTTCGTTTTTGTCAAAAGAGAGTATCATAACTCCACATCCCGGGGAAATGGATAGAATAGTTGGGAAATCAAATTCGGGTTTTGAAAGATTGAATAAAGCCATTGAGTTGTCTTTTAAGTATGGGATATTTATAATTTTAAAAGGGGCTTATACTGCAATAGTTTGTCCGGATAAGAGTGTTTATTTTAATTCTAGTGGGAATGCCGGAATGGCAACAGCAGGAAGTGGGGATGTTTTAACAGGGATGGTTTTATCATGGCTTGCTCAGGGGTATTCCCCATTAAAGAGCTGTTTATTTGCTGTTTATTTGCATGGATTGGCAGGCGACATTTGTTCAAAGAATACTTCAATGGAATCTGTAATTGCCGGTGACATTATAGAAAATATAGGAAAAGCAATCAGAAAAACTTTTTATTAATCTAAGTCTTGAATAAACTGTTTGCATTGTGCCATATGATATTTAGCAGGATAATCATCACTGCACTCTGCAGTTATTTCAGAGAATAATGTACGTGCCTCTTTGTATTGGTTCTTATTCATAAGATTAACTGCACTCTCAAACTTTTCCTTATTCTTTATTTTTGATTCAGATATAATAGATTCAGAGTTAGTAATAACCTCATAAATCTTTAGTTTATAGTCGGTTCCTTTAATTATAACCTCATCTAAATATCTTGCAGTTGCATTAATTTTGTCTTTTACTTCTAGGTATAATTGTTCGCTTATAATAATTTCTACTCCATATGTTTTTGTTAAATCTTCCAATCGCGAAGAAAGATTTACAGCATCTGAGATAACTGTTGTTTCGATCCTTTCATCTTCACCAATTGTTCCCAAAATAGAATCGCCTGTGTGAATTCCTGTGCCTGTTCGAATTACCTTAACATTAAATTGTTCATTTTTCTTATTAAATTCTCGAAGTACATCCGACATTTCCAGGGCGCATTTAACAGCATCAGATGAGCATCTTGAAAATAAAGCCATAATCCCATCGCCTAGATATTTATCAATAAAACCATTATGCTTTCTGATTACAGGTCCAACTTCTTTTAGAAATGAATTTAGAAAGTCGAAAACCTCTTTTGGTTGCATGTTTTGTGAGAGTTTAGTAAAAGACCTGATATCACAAAACATAATTGTTATTTTTTCTTGAGCAGAATCACCAGCACTTATATCTGTAATGCATTTTTTACCAATAAGATTTATAAACTCAACAGGAACAAATCTTTGAAAAATCTTATTTGTTTTTATAAGACGTTGGTTAGTATTTTCAATTATTTGTCTTTGTAACCTGGCTTTTCTATCAGGTGGAGATTCGAGGAAATATAATATAATTACCAGAAGAATATTAACAAATTCAACAATGAGTTCATACCTTCCGGTAAGAACTACAAATAAAGCAACTTCGAAATTCCATGAAATAGAAACAAATAAGAATGCAGAATGTCCGCCGAAATACCAGGCTGTAAAGATTGTTATGACAATGAAGGAAGTAAATAAAATCCCATCAAAAAGATTAAGGTTATAATAAGTCCCAAATATATTTAATGATACAAGATGAACATCAACCACAGAGATAAAATTCTCTCTATAGATATGCAACAGTAGTATAAGAATTACTAAAACAAAACCTATTAAGAAATAATATTTGTCATTGATTAATTTGTTCTGGCTAAGTTCTAATATTAACAGCATTATCTTTAAATTGCAAAAACAGCTCATATGCGTATGGCGTAGCAAGAATTGCGTAGAACCATTGTTTAATGGTTGACTTCGTTCCATATAGTTTATCTTTATATGCAAACCAGTTTAGATAGTTTTGTAGATATTTTGAACTTACACCATTA
>JAGXRQ010000041.1 GCA_018335675.1 Bacteroidota bacterium
GACATGATTTAATGATTCTTTTCTCTATACGCTCTTGCTTCACATTCTCTAATACTTGACCTTTTAACTCAAAGTCTTTTAATAAGTCATCAAGTAATTGCTCTTGTGATGCTCCTGTTAACTCTTGGAATAAGTTGCGGATTTCTTGTATTGTTTTCATTTGGCAAAGATAATATATTTGCTGATATATTTAGAACTTAGCTATTATTATCAACCAAAACTTCTTGATCTAAAATTAATGTATCTTCCATAGATGCATAATTTTTTATAATCTTAACTGTTATAATTGCTAAAAGAATTCCAATAATTGATGCTACTATATTTGCAATGTTTGAAGCCATATAATCTTCAAGTGTTTCAGCATTAAATGCAAGTCTTATGATAAATTGGCCAATAAAACCAGAAGTAAGCCATAAAAACCACCAAATACCTAATAGGTATGTTGAAGTTGATTTTGAAGTTTCTGCATCACTTGCATTTGTATTTAAAATCTTACCTGTTTCTATATACAATTCTTTCATTATTTGATAAGACCTATAAATATTTACAATAGGCACAAACCATGATGCTGCTGCCCAACTTTCCTTATACGACAAATTATTTACCTTTATATGGAGATTAAAATAGGCCCGACGAAACCATTTTATAAATGTAATTCCTGAAATAGTGAAAAACACAAGATTTAAAACCCCAATTATAATCTGCCTCGTATCATTAGCTTCAGTTTCTTCAACAGAAACATAAAAGCCATCATAAACAGATTTAACAAGGGTATATTCAAAATATTCAGACACAATTGCAATTATTTCTATTATAAGCATAATCCATATAAACATAATTGCAGTTTTTGCTCTTTTTTCGTTTGGTCTTAATAAATTCATAGGTTTTTATTTTAGTTATTAATAAAAGTTTTTATGTGGGATAAAAGACTGTATTGTTTTAT
The DNA here is from genome assembly GCA_018335675.1 of Bacteroidota bacterium. Lineage (GTDB taxonomy): Bacteria > Bacteroidota > Bacteroidia > Bacteroidales > UBA7960 > PWND01. The sequence continues at coordinate 944 of JAGXRQ010000041.1, forward strand.
AAACAATCAAAATTAACAGGAATTCATTAAAAAAGATAAACACACCTATGATATTTTTGTACAATCATACAATTAAATTGCAAATAGGTGTTGTATATTAGAATTCGAAATTCTATCTTTGCAGCCTTAAAAAATTAAAATTCATTAATATGCAAAATAAAGGAATAGTAAGATTTTTTGCTCTCGCATTAGTTTTGGTATGTATCTACCAATTGTCATTTACATTTTATGCAAGGAAAGTAGAGAGCAATGCTAAAGAGTTTGCTTACAGTGATAAGTTCAGAACTCAGGCAGAAAATATAGCAAAAGCTGAATTAAGATTAGAAGGTGAAGAAATTAATCCTGAAAGATTAGCATTGAGAACATCAATGATTTATGATTCAATTTCAAAATTCCAAGAGAACTTCTATCTTGATTCTATGATGAATCAATCGGTATATAATTTTCTTTGGATCAAAAAATACACATTCCGCGAGTGCAAGGAAAGGGAATTGAACCTTGGCCTTGACTTAAGAGGTGGTATGAATGTTACTTTGGAGATTTCGGTTGAAGAAATTGTTCATGCACTTTCAAATTACAGCACTGATCAGACTTATACCAGAGCAATGGCTTTGGCTAAAGAAAGACAGAGAACAAGCACAGAGGATTTTATAATTCTTTTTGCAAATGCCTTTAAGGAAGTAGATCCTAATGCAAGTTTGGCTTCTATATTCAGTACTGCCGAAATGCGCGATCGTATTCCTTTTAATGCTTCTAATGAAGATGTTATAACAGTTCTGTCAAGAGAAGTAGATGACGCTGTTGATCGTTCATTCAATATATTACGAACTCGTATTGATAGATTTGGAGTAGCACAGCCAAATATTCAAAAACTTGCAACATCAGGTAGGATTCTTGTTGAGCTACCAGGTATTAAAGAGCCTGATAGAGTTAGAAGACTTCTTCAGGGAACAGCTCGCCTTGAGTTTTGGGAAACTTTTGAATTTTCAGAAGTTTATGAACTATTTATGGAAGCCAATGAAAGACTCAGAGGAACTATTGGTGAAGATGTTGATGCAAAAGAAAAAGAATTACTTGCTCAAGATTCAAGATTTGTATTTGAAGGTACTGAAAGCAACGAAGCAGAAGCAAAAGCTGATTCTGTTGAGAAAACAGATATTCCTGAACTTCTAGATTTAATTGAAACAGCACCTGAAACTGATGAATTCAAGGATTTTGCTAAAGACAACCCATTGTTCGCATACCTAGAGCCAGCATTTGTAATGGATCCTAATATGGGTATGGTACCTGGAAGAGGCCCTGTTGTTGGTATGGCAAAAGCTCAGGATGTTTCAAGGGTGAATGCTATGTTGGCTCAACCTCAAGTTAAGTCATTATTCCCAAGAACACTTAAGCTTTATTGGACTGCTAAACCAAATACTGTTAAAGGACAGGATTATTTTCAATTAATAGCTATTAAATCAACCGGTAGAGATGGAAGAGCACCTCTAACAGGTGATGTTATTTCAGATGCACGTCAGGATTTTAGCCCCACAGGTAATGCTGAGATTGCTATGAATATGAACAGCGAAGGTGCAAGAATTTGGCGTCGCCTTACAGCTGATAATGTTCAAAGATCAATTGCTATCGTGCTTGATGACTTAGTATATTCTTTCCCTACAGTTCAAAATGAAATAGCCGGTGGTCGCTCTAGTATTACTGGAACATTTTCAATTCAGGAAGCTCAGGACCTTGCAAATATTTTAAAAGCCGGTTCTTTACCTGCTCCTGCTCGTATTGTTGAAGAAGCTATTGTTGGTCCTTCTTTGGGCCGTGAGGCTATCAACAGCGGTATGATTTCATTTATTGTTGCGTTTATTCTTGTTCTAATTTATATGGCATCCTACTATTCGAAAGCCGGCTTGGTTGCTGACTTTGCATTGGTTGCAAATATATTTTTCATCTTCGGAGTTCTTGCATCTTTAGGTGCAGTTCTTACTTTGCCAGGTATTGCCGGTATTGTGCTTACCCTTGGTATGGCCGTGGATGCCAACGTTATTATTTATGAAAGGATTATCGAGGAGATTAGGGCAGGAAAAGGTCTTAAACTTGCTATTTCAGATGGTTATAAAAATGCTTACAGTGCAATTATTGACGGTAACGTTACTACTTTACTGACAGGTGTTGTTCTTTACATATTTGGATCAGGACCTGTTCAAGGTTTTGCAACTACTCTTATAATAGGGATTATCTGTTCTCTTTTCACTGCAATCCTTCTCTCAAGATATATTTTCTCATATTGGATTGACAGAAATAAAAATGTATCATTTGAAACAAAAATTTCAAGAGGTTTCCTTGCTAATGTAAATTTCGATTTCATTGGCGTTAGAAAGAAATTTTATGTGTTATCTGCAATAGTCATTATGCTTGGTATAACTTCATTCTTTGTAAGAGGGTTGAGTTATGGAATTGATTTTGCCGGCGGTCGTACTTATGTTGTTCGTTTCGATAATGATAAATTGAATACTCAAGAAATCAGGAATGAATTAACTGCAAGATTTGTTGAATCTCCTGAAGTAGTTACATTTGGACCAAACAGACAGTTAAGAATTACAACTTCATTTTTGATTAATGATGATTCTGCTGAAGCAGATTCTATTGCAGAACGTACTCTTTATGAAGGTTTGAAAGACTTCTTTGAAAATCCTGTTACATTTGAACAGTTTTCGGGAGACGAAGAAAATAAACTTGTTGGACGCTTGAGTTCGCAAAAAGTAGGTCCTACAGTTGCTAGAGATATTAAAATAGGCGCGATAATTAGTGTTATTGTTGCATTATTTATCATTTTCTTCTATATAGCCATCAGATTTAAAAAATGGCAATTTGGTCTTGGAGGTTTAATTACTCTTGCTCATGATGCCATAATCGTTATTTCTCTATATTCATGGTTCCACCATATTGTGCCATGGACTATGGAAATTGATCAAATATTTATTGCTGCTATTCTTACAGTAATTGGTTATTCTATTAATGATACCGTGGTAATATTTGACCGCGTTAGGGAAAACCTTAATCTATTCCCCAAAAGAGATCTTAAAACAAATGTCAACTTGGCCTTAAATGCTACATTATCACGTACATTTAATACGTCAGGTACTACAGCAATTGTTCTTTTGATTATTTTCTTCTTTGGTGGTGAAGTAATTCGTGGTTTCTCATTTGCTTTATTAATTGGTGTTATAGTTGGTACTTATTCATCATTGTTTAACTCTACAACTATTGCATACGATCTTATTAATTGGAGTGAGAAAAAGAATAAAAAGAAGTAACACAAATTCATTGTAATTGCATTAAGCCGTTTCATTTAATTTGAAGCGGCTTTTTGTTTTTTATAAATGTAATTTCGTGATTTGAATTAACTTTGCAGATAATATGCATGCAATTCCAATAAATACATTGTTGTTTGGTATAAGCGGAGGAGAGATAGTAATAATTCTCCTGGTTGTTATTCTTGTATTTGGCCCGAAAAAAATTCCTGAAATAGCAAAGTTTTTAGGCAAGGGGCTTAGAGAGGTAAAGAAGGTGCAGAGGGAAATTAATAATGAAATAAACCGTTATTCTGAAGATAATAGTATATCCGAGAAAATGCAAAAAGATATTGATGTCTACAAAGAAGGGGATAAAACATCCGAAAATGCAGATGATAATAATTTAACAAAACCAGAAGGCAATACTAATGAGGTATCAGAATCTGATGATAATTCAGATCTTCCATATCCGTATAATAAGGCTGGAAAATTTAATCAGGAATAGCAATTTTAATAAATGCTCAACGTTTAATATTATTGAAATAGTATCAAAATTTTGAAGAATAGACAGATGATAAGATTATTGTTTTTTACAATTCTCACATTGTTATTAAGCACCGGGGCTTCATATTCACAATCGAGAAAACTTGAGAAAGCTGATAGAGCATTTGAATTACATCAATATAATCAGGCAGTTGAATTATATAATAAAGCTCATAGAAAAGTAAGTCGAAAAAATAAGTCCGAAGGCGCAAGGGTTACTTTCCAGATTGCAATGTGCTACAAATTTATGAATCAACCTCGCAGAGCTGAAAATACTTTCAGACGAGCAATAAGGCAAAACTACCCTGATCCTATAGCTATCTTATATCTTGCTGAAGCTATGCTTCAGAATGAAAAATATGAAGAAGCTCTGATTGAGTTTAATAAGTATAAGGAGAAAAAGCCGGATGATACAAGGGCGGAATTAGGAATTAATTCTGCAAAGTTTGCAATTGAAATGCTTGAAAATACAAGCAGATATGAAGTTGAAATCAGTAAAAGATTTAGCTCACGTAGTTCTGATTTTACCCCTGCATTTGCTGATCATCTTGAGTCTTCATTAATATTTGCCTCTTCAAGAGATGGAGCTCTTAGCGACAAAACAGATCCCTGGACCGGTGAAAATTTCACCAGTTTATTTATATCTTTTTTAGATAGGCAGGGCAATTGGAGTAATCCTGCATTATTAGACGAAGGACCTGTTAATACTCAGTTTAATGAAGGTGCTCCGTCATTCAATGCTACTTTTACTACAATGTATATTACTCGTTGCCCCAGCGATCCCGGAAAGAGATATGGTTGTCGTATATTTGCCTCAAATTTGGCTGGATCTGATTGGGGAGAGCCATCAGAAGTGGTTTTGTTTAATGATACTACAATAAGTGTTGGGCATCCTGCAATAAGCCCTGATGAACTAACTCTATATTTTGTTGCTGAATTACCTGAAGGAAAAGGAGGTAAAGATATTTGGATCGCAAAAAGAACTACTCCTTCAGGGTCATTTGAAAAAATAAGCTTACTAGATTCTGTTATTAATACTGCTGGGGATGAAATGTTCCCTTATTTAAGACATGATGGAGTATTGTTTTTTTCTTCTACAGGGCATGCCGGATTGGGAGGTCTGGATATTTTTTATTCCCAACCACAAGGAAATACTTGGACAAAGCCTGTTAATTTAGGCGTTCCAATTAATAGCTCAGGTGACGATTTTGGAATTGTCTTTTTCAGAGGTAAAGAAAGTGGCTTCTTCTCATCAAATAGGGGTAGGGCAGGCACCGACAACATTTATTCCTTTGTTTTACCACCTTTGCTATTTACTTTAAGAGGTACTGTTAGGGATGATATAACAAAAGAACCAATTGATGATGTCACAGTGCAAATGATTGGTTCAGATGGTACAATTGTGCAGTCAGAGACCGACAAACAGGGAAGGTTTTTATTTGATAAGAATCAAGTAAGACAAGATACTCGTTATGATATTCTTATAAGCAAGGAAAAATATTTCTCAGCAAGAGGCCAGGAAACAACTGTAGGAATTAGCAGAAGCAGAGACTTTGTTAATGACTTTTATCTTGCCCCAATTCCACAGAAACCTATAGAATTGCCTCAAATTTTATATGAATTCGCTAGCTTTGAGTTGAAGCCTCAATATCAGGATTCTCTTAGGGGATTAATACAAACTTTACAAGATAATCCCAAGCTTATAATTGAGCTGGCTTCACATACTGATAGCAGAGGAACACATGATTATAATGATACCCTTTCTCAGAAAAGAGCTCAAACTGTTGTTGAATTTCTTGTTTCTAATGGCATAGATAAAGATAGGTTAGTCGCTAAGGGTTATGGGAAAAGAGTTCCAAGGAAAATTGAAAAAGTAATTGAGCGTGATGGATTTACTTTTGAAGAAGGAACAGAATTAACAGAAAAGTACATCAGTAGTCTGCCCACTGAAAAACAAAGAGATGTTGCTAATCAATTGAATCGTAGAACTGAGTTTCGTGTGTTGTCAGAAGATTATAGTACAGATAAATCTTCTAAGGATGAAAAGTTGTCAAAACCATACAATACAGGCAATTTAAAACCCGAAGACAAGAAACCCAAATAAAAGATTACAGCAATAGGAAATTTTTCTAAAGCTCAATGATGATGTTTATTAAGGCAGATAAGTCTGCAATATTAATAATGCCATCAGAGTTTACGTCTGCGTTGAAATGATTAAAACCACCGGGAGTTTCACCTAGAATATGGCTAATTAACCAAACCATATCTAGCACATTAACTAACCCATCATTATTGACATCACCCGGTTTAATCTCGAACTCTTCAAAATTGGCTGTTATAGTTTTATGACTATTTACAAATAATGTATATTCCGGTAGGTTTGATAAAAATACTCCGCCTTCAGACCAGTTTAGAAAAATAAAACCCAAATTAGAAGTCGCTTTTATAGTTAATTCATAGTTGTTGCTGTACCATCCTCCTCCATCTATTTGTCCTCCTCCGATGGGGTTTGACAACAATGTTACAAGATGATCTATTGTGAAGTATATAATATTAGTGTGGCTCCATTTTCCTTTAGCATCCTTTGTTCTTATATAAAGCCTGTTTACCCCTTGGGTGCTAAGTTCAGACAAAGACGCGCTTGCCAAAACGCTAATATTTTGACCTGGTGCAACTGTAATAGGAGTGCCATTGCCAATTCCCGGATCGGTGTTAAAGAAGTATTCTGCAGCAACAATGTTTGCAATAGAATTATCAATAGCGTCTTTGTAAAATGCAACAATATTAGTTAAACTCCATACGCCATTATTGTCTTTTGCTCTTAAATACAAATGATTGAATCCATTATCCAGAGAATTGATATTTGCACTGATATTTGCTGCTATTAAGGGATTGCCGGGTGTAATAGGAATATTAACTCCATTGCCAAAGCCCGGGTCAGTATTGAGAAAGTATTCTACAGCAACAATATTTCCAGCCGGAATAAAATTTTCAATATAGAATGACCTAATATTGGTTAAACTCCATTGCCCTTCAGAATTTTTAACTCTCATATAAAGATTATGAAAGCCTTTTTCCAACATACTTATGTCTGCACTAAAGCTAATGCCTGTAATTTGTGTAGCTGATGCTATAGGAATATTTGTTCCATTTCCTATGCCGGGATCAGTATTGAAGAAATACTCTGCTTTTACAATTTCAAAAGGAGTAGGAGAGAAAGTTTCCTTCAAAAATGATTTAATATTTGTCAAGCTCCATACTCCATCAGAGTTTCTGACTCTCAGATATATATGATGAAATCCTTTATCAAGTGTAGTAATGTCTGCAATGAAATTAATATCTGAAAGATGTGTGCTAGATGTAATTGGTATATCTGTTCCGTTTCCCAAGCCGGGGTCTGTATTAATAAAGTATTCAGCTTTTACAATATCAGCTAATGTCGGTTTTATATTGTCCTTGAAAAAAGATACGACATTTGTTAAACTCCATAATCCATTTTCATCTTTTGCTCTAATGTACACATAGCTAAAGCCATTATTAAGCATATTCAAATCAATACAATGTATCTGGTTTAGTATATTTGAAGATGGAGTAATCGGAATATTTGTGCCAAGCCCAAAGCCTGGATCAGAATTAATAAAATATTCAACCTTGACTATATTTTGAGCCTGACTATAATTGCAAATATTTATGAAAGTAATCAAGCCAAAAACAGCCAATAATACATTTGAGATTATTCTGCTCTTTGGATAGTTCATCCTATACTTGATTTTATTATTGTTAAAATCAATCATAGCATCATTAATTATGAGATTTAACACTAAATTCAATTTCCAGAAGCTGGTTTTCGTAATCTATGTTATGATTAATCTCATATATTGCTGGAATATTTGGCAACCCTGATAGTTTATAAGGAGTAGCTCCTCCAAACATCCCAACATCTGTTCCTCCAACTCCTGTGCCAATTGCAGGAGAGCCGGGCCTTAATCTCCATTGACCATCAGTGCTGTTTCCTGTAGCACCTAAGAATATAGTTGATGGTGAAACATTCTGCTGATTGCCGTTGATTGTGCCAAATTGGGTGGAGTTACCAATATTATGAGTTACATTGCAATTTGTACATGAGAATGCTCCAAATGTGATAATATTATTATGAAACTCAGCATTATTAACATGCGTTACTCCATATAATATGTTGTTTTCAATGATTCCTGAAAATCCACTTGTAAAATACAATGCATATCTTCCAGAAGTTGTGCTGGTAATCTCAATGAAATTATTTTGAATAATAATGTTATTTGTACCTGTTTGCCATGCTCTTATTGCTTCACTGCCATATGTTGTATATGTTTGTCTAATATAGTTATTTCTGATAATAACATTGCTAATATTTGCTCCTAGTAACATCGCATAATTGCTACTTGTTGTATTTTGCCAAACTAAGTTGCCTTGAAATAATATGTTTGACGTATTAATATCAACCCTTGCCATAGTGCAGCCTTTGATAACAGATCCCTGACTTCCGTTATTTATATAAAGGATGTCAATTAATGCTGAATTCAGATCAGCTTGAGTTTCCGGATTTTCTGCAAGGTAGAACCCCGGTCCAATTATAGTTAGCATTTTATTTAAAGTAATAGTTCCATGAGAACCCGAAGATGCTTCTAAGTAAATAGTATCTCCCTGATTTACTAATGGTGATGAAATAGCTGCTGACAAAGCTGTAAAATCAGCAGAAACACCTGCGCGATTGTTTACTCTCCAAACTTTTGCCTGAGTGCTTAAGGCAAACAACAGCATAATAGCTGTGAAAGAGATAAATGTCGAAAAATTAACATTGTTTTTCATGTTGGTCAGTTTTGATTATGAAAAGTTTTTATTTGTTTTTTGAATCCTTGAGTTTTCTAATTCTGATATTGAAATATGCAAAGATTATTGTCATTAACGGACTAATAATGTTAAAAAAGCAATATGGCAAAAACGTTAAAGTTGAAACTCCCAATACAGTTGCCTGTGTTGCTCCACAAGTATTCCATGGTACAAGCACTGATGTTACGGTTCCGCTATCTTCTAAAGTACGGCTTAGGTTTTCCGGAGCTAAGCCCCTGTCTTTGTATGTTTCTGCAAACATTCTACCCGGAACAACAATGCTTAGATACTGATCGCTTGCCGTTATATTGAAAAAAATGCAAGTTCCTGCAGTGGATGCAATCAGTGAGCCTGTATTATGAGCAAGTTTTATTACTGACTCTGTAATTCTTTGAAGCAAACCGCTAGACTCCATTATTCCTCCGAATATCATAGCACATATTATTAGCCAAACAGTGTTTAACATTCCTCTCATTCCTCCTGTTGTGAGGAGGCTGTTTACCATTTCATTATCTGTTGTTACACTGATTTCTGTGTACATAGATTTCATTATAGCAATATATGAAGCAACATGAAATTTATTTTCCATTTCACTAACTTCATAAATTATGTGAGGTTGGAATATTAAAGCAAACAGCGCACCGGCTAAAGTTCCGATTAACAAAGCAGGCAAAGCCGGAGTTTTTCGCACAATTAAGGTTATAACTAAAACCGGTACAGCAAATAGCCAAGGTGTAATATTGAATGTTCCTTTTATTGCACTTAAAACTGGTTCAACATCATTAATTATTCCATCTTGCGACCTTGTGAAGCCCATTATCAGAAATATCACTAAAGTTATGCTAATTGAAGGTATTGTTGTGAGAGCCATATATCTTATATGGGTGAAAATGTCTGTTCCAGCCATTGCAGGTGCCAGGTTTGTTGTATCGGATAAAGGCGACATTTTATCTCCAAAATATGCCCCTGAAATAATAGCTCCACCAATTAATCCATCTGGCAAACCCAATGTTCTTCCAATTCCTAACAATGCAACTCCCAATGTAGCAACTGTCGACCAACTACTTCCGGTTGCAAGAGATACAATCGCACTAACTACACATGCTGCTAAAAGAAATATGGTAGGATTTAATATCTGTAATCCGTAATATATCATTGATGGAACAATCCCGCTTAACAACCAAGTGCCGGCAAGAGCGCCGATTAGCAGTAATATTAATATAGCCGACATTGCAGATCCAATGCTTTTAACAATTCCATTAAGTAAATGATCCCACTTATATCCGTGAGAAAATGCAACAATTCCGGCTACTGCAGCTGACAATATCAACACTATCTGGTTTGATCCTGATAAAGAATCATCTTTGAAAATGAAAACATTAATTGAGATTAAAGCAGTGAGGAACATTACAGGCAGCAAAGCCATTAATAAGCTGGGCTTCTTCTTCTCGATATTTACCATAAGTGAATTTTTAAGTAAAGTAAATTGTTTTTTTTGAAATAGGCAATTATTTCAACATCAAACTTTTGCCGGATTAGAATGCCTCTTTTAAATATATGGATTGCTGGTTTTCATCAGAGAATTGGTTTTCTAACGCATTACTTATGGCAGCAGTATATTCGTTAGTGTTTTTAGATATTTTGACTTTATTGAAAATTTCTCTTCCATTTTCAAATACTCCCGATAAATATCCCCACACTGATTTCATTCTGCTTAATAGCCTGGTCTCATTCTTTATATATTTACTGTAATTGTTAAGCAACTCATTATTAAATTCCTCCAACATATTAACTTTTTCATCATTATCGAAAAATTTACCCTTTAAAGAATGTGGTAGAAAAGGATTCATTAGTGCGCCTCTGCCAATCATCCATATCTCTTGTTTGGGCAGCAATGATTTTACTCTATTGAAGCTTGAAATATTAAAAATATCTCCGTTATAAATGAGTTTATGCCTAGAAACAGACATACATTCAATATATTTCTCAGGATTAGTATCTCCGCCGTAAAACTGCTTTCCTATTCTGGCATGAATAATAATGTGTTCTATAGGATATTGATTTGCTATTTCGAGAATCTTAAAAATTTCATCCGAATTATGGTATCCCAGCCTAGTTTTTATCGACATCTTCACGGGCAAATCAGAAAAGATTCCATCTAGTAGTTTATGGAGCTCATCAGGATAGGGGAGTATACCGCAACCTCTTTTTTTGTTTGCTATTTGTTTAAACGGACAACCAAGGTTCCAGTTAAAGCTATCATATCCATTATCTTTTATTGTTTTCCCAAATAGCTTAATTTCATCGGCATTTATGCTTAAAATCTGAGGTATGGTTTTTATTAGGTTGTTTAAAATGGGAGTTATATCAGTAAGCTTTGATGGATTGATAATCTTGGTGCCTGAGCCAGAAATAAAAGGAGCATATATCTCATCAAACCCTCCAAAACACTTTGCAAATGCATTACGGTAAGTTTTGTCGGTTATCCCGTGAAAAGGTGCAAAAAGAAGTTTATGATTGTTATACATCATTAAAATTTGCTGCAAAGTTGATGATTTTTTTGAGACAATCACGTTTGTAATATGCTTGATTTTAAATTTCATGAAGCTTCGTAGTATTTAACACATCGGCACATTAGCAAATTAGCACATTGGCACATTTACACATTGGCACATTAGCACATTGGTAAATTAGCAAATTATCTTAAATCTTATTAATCTTACAAAACCAACAAATCATTTTTATAATTTTGGACTCTTAAAACTAATCTGATTGGAAGGAACTGGGATAATAATAAATCAAATACTGATTCTGGGTATTGTTAGTGTTGTTGGCGTGATTGCTGCCAAGATTGGAGTCATTTCGGAAGGACTGAGAGATGGCATTGCTAAATTGGTGTTTAATATTACGTTACCTCTCAATATTTTCACATCTTTTACTGCAATGCAATCGAGCGGGGAATTGCTGAGAAATGCTTCAATGGTTATTTTGTATGCATATCTTGCCTTCTTTTTGCTTTTTTTAATTGGAAAATTGTCGTCTGTTTTATTTAAAATGGATTCGAAAACAGGCACTATTCATATTCTTCATACTGTTTTTGGGAATCATGGGTTTTTGGGGTTTCCTTTACTTAGCGCTTTATTTCCCGACGGTCAAGGTATTTTTTATGCAAGTTTTGTTTTTGTGGCATCTAGCTCAATTTTGTGGACTTTGGGAGTTTATATGCTTAACACCGGCAAAAGAATCTCTTTTAAAGAGAGAATGATTCAGTTGTTTAATCCTAATACTATTGCATTTATTGTAGGTATAACATTTATGCTTTTTGAAATCAGATTGCCAAATTTACTGCAAAGCTCACTCGGAGGACTTGGGAAAACGACAAATTATCTCGCAATGCTATACATTGGAGCACTATTGGCGAAAGCAAATTTTAAAAGTATTATCAAACATAAACATGTATTTATGTTGGCTTTTAATAAATTGCTTTTAGTGCCGGTTGTTATGATGTTTTTAATTACCTATTTTAATGCTTTATTGCCTTTTGATATAAGCCATGTTGCCAAGTCTGTTGTTATTCTTCAAGCTGGAATGCCTTGCATGGCAATTATTGTTATTCTCGCAAAAAAGTATAACTCAGACGATATGCTTGCCACTGAAAATGTTTTTGTTACCACTGTGTTGAGTATTGCAACTTTACCATTTTTGTATTTTCTTATAAGCTTACTGAGTTCTTAGTTTTTTAGTACTGAGTTTTTTAGTAATTTTGCACACCCAAATTAATTAATTTATTATGTTGTTAGAGAAATTAGAAGCCATTAATAAAAGGTATCTGGAAGTTGAACGTCTTTTGTCAGAACCTGATTTAATGAGTGACATGAAAAGATATGTTCAGCTAAACAAGGAATATAAAGACCTTGAAGACATTATTGCATTATATAAAGAGTATAAAAACGTTATTGAGAATATTACTTCAGCCAAGGAAATTATCTCAAAAGAAAAGGATGAAGAGTTCAGAGAAATGGCAAAGGAAGAACTTGATACATTATTAGAGAAGAGAGAAGATCTGGAAGAAAGGATAAAAATAGAATTATTACCCAACGACCCTCAGGATTCTAAAAATGCAATTGTTGAAATTAGAGCTGGAACTGGAGGAGATGAAGCAGCCATCTTTGCTGGCGATATTTTCCGAATGTATATGAAATATTGCGAAAATAAGGGATGGAAAACTGAAATTGTTGATGTTAATGAAGGAACTTCCGGTGGGTATAAAGAAGTCATTTTTAATGTTTCAGGCAAAGGGGTTTATGGATTGATGAAATATGAATCTGGTGTTCACAGGGTTCAAAGAGTTCCTCAAACAGAAACTCAAGGGAGAGTTCATACTTCTGCAGCTACTGTTGCAGTTCTGCCTGAAGCTGATGAGTTTGATGTGGAACTTAAATTGAGTGATGTACGAAAGGATACTTACTGCTCTAGTGGTCCGGGTGGACAGTCGGTTAACACTACGTATTCTGCAGTGCGGTTAACTCACGAGCCAACAGGTATTGTTGTAACTTGCCAGGATCAAAAATCTCAAATTAAAAACTACGAACAAGCGCTTAAAGTTCTTCGTACCAGGTTGTTTGACGTTGAGCATAAGAAATATCTTGACCAAATTGCAACTCAGAGGAAAACTATGGTTTCTACAGGCGACCGTTCAGCAAAGATTAGAACTTATAACTATCCGCAAGGCCGTATGACCGATCATAGAATTAACCTCACTTTGTATAATTTAGGACCTATTATGGACGGAGAGATTGATAGTATAATTGATGCACTTCAGGTTGCTGAAAATGCTGAGAAACTTAAGGAGGGCGTTTCATAATTTTTATAATGGAAAGAAAAAAACTAGTTGAAATAATATTTGAAAAAAAATCATTCCTCTGTGTAGGTTTAGATTCAGACATAGACAAAATTCCCCATTTTCTTAGGTCTGAAAAAGATCCTATATTTTCTTTCAATAAAGAAATTATAGATGCAACTATTGATTATGCAGTTGCATATAAACCAAATATGGCATTTTACGAATCATTGGGTAGCAAAGGTTGGGCTAGCTTAGAAAAAACAATGGATTATCTCAAGTCTAAATCGCCTGATATTTTTACTATTGCTGATGCAAAAAGAGGCGATATAGGCAATACTGCTGAAATGTATGCTAAAGCTTTTTTTGATAATCTAGGTTTTGATTCTGTAACCATTAATCCATATATGGGCTCTGATTCTATTACTCCATTCCTTAGTAGAAAAGGTAAATGGGCAATTATACTTGGAATTACTTCAAACAAAGGTGCTGAGGATTTTCAATTTCTTGATATGAATCAAGGTTCAGGGAAGAAATTATATGCAGAAGTTATTGATAAGGCGATGAGTTTGGGTAGTGATGAAAATATTATGTTTGTTGCAGGCGCTACTCAAGCCAATTTGCTTGTAAAAATAAGGGAAATTGTACCATCAGCTTTTCTTTTAGTGCCAGGAGTGGGGGCTCAAGGTGGTAGTCTTCAAGAGGTATGTAGATACGGGATGACTAAGGATTGCGGACTTTTAGTTAATGCTTCCCGTAGCATTTTGTATGCAAGCAATAAAAATGATTTTTCTGAAAAAGCAAGAAATGCAGCCCAGGAATTGCAAAATGAGATGAGTCAGATCTTGGACAATAAATAATTCCATAAAAGTTTAGAGCTGCTATTTCAACAACTCGGCAATTTTGCCACCAATATCAGCCGGAGAATCTACACAATAAACACCGCATTCTCTTAAAATTTTCTTTTTAGCTTCTGCAGTGTCGTCTTTGCCGCCAATAATGGCTCCTGCGTGACCCATTGTACGTCCTTTTGGCGCTGTGGCACCCGCAATAAAACTAACAACAGGCTTATTGCCATGCTCTTTAATCCAATATGCAGCCTCTGCCTCCATACCTCCACCAATTTCCCCAATCATAATAATGCCTTTTGTTTCATCATCTTGCATAAAAAGCTCAATAATTTCTTTCATGCTTGAGCCTAGAATTGGGTCACCGCCAATTCCAACGCAAGTTGATTGTCCTAAGCCGGCTTTTGTAACTTGGTCAACTGCTTCGTAAGTGAGAGTCCCGGATCGGGATACTATCCCTATGTTTCCCTTTTTATGTATAAAGCCTGGCATTATACCAACCTTACATTCTTCGGGTGATATAATCCCTGGACAATTTGGACCAATAAGTCTGGTGTTTTTATCTTTCAGATATTCTTTAACAACTATCATGTCTTTAACAGGAATTCCTTCAGTAATACATACTATTACCTTAATTCCGGCTTCAGCGGCTTCCATTATAGCATCTGCAGCAAATGCCGGTGGAACAAAGATAAGGCTTACATCAGCCTTTTCTTGCCTTACGGCTTCCGACACTGTATTATAAACCGGCTTGTTTAAATGAGTACTTCCGCCTTTTCCCGGAGTTACGCCTGCCACAACGTTTGTTCCATATTCAATCATTTGCTCCGCGTGAAAAGTGCCTTCAGAACCGGTAAATCCCTGGATTATTACTTTAGAATTTTTATTAACTAGAATACTCATAGCTGATTTTTTTCTTTTTGTTTTTACAATAAACAAAAATAGTCTTTTAAAAAGAAATTGAATTAATGAATGAAAAAATTTAAATAAAAATGATATTAATTTGATATTTATCCATAAATTTGCGCGATATTTCTATTAAAAATTGTTATTCCTATGTCAATACTGAAATTATTTAAAACTAAACTTAAAACTATGAAAAACATTAAAATTTTTACTCTATTGGCAATTTCAGCAATGTTACTTGCAAATTCCTGTTCACCCCCTGTTTACCATCCTACTATGGTAAATGTTCCTTTATTTAAAGAAGCAGGAGAAATAAATGTAGCCGCTAATATATCTACATCCGGCATAGAACCACAGCTTGCTTTTGCTGTTACCGATAATATCGGCATTATGGCTAATGCATGCTATAATAACATGTCTAAAGAAGGTTCGAGAGATTATGAAATTTTTCAAATGATAGAATTTGGTGCAGGGTATTATAAAAATTTCTTAAAGAATGGACGATATGAGGTTTACGGAGGAGTTGGTTATGCAAATAAGGCATTTCATGTATTCAATAATGGTTCCTTTACTACTGAAGAAGTTCCGTATACTAAATTTTTTATTCAACCATCAATTGGGATAACAACTCAATTTGCTGATGCAGCCTTTTCACCAAGATTTGTGTTAGCAAATATTGAAGACACTAATTATACTTATGGGGTAATGTATGTAGAACCTGCATTTACTGTTAAGCTTGGGTATAAGTATATAAAGTTTATTGCACAAGTTGGCGCATCACTTAGATTTCAGCAACATGATTACTCTGTAAATAATAGAGCCCATCAGCCATTAATTCTTGGCTTTGGGTTGCAGGCAAACTTGAATAGAAATTGGGAATAGCAGTTTCTTAGTTATTTTATTTGCAGAAATAAAATAATATTAAGCTTAGGATTTTGTATTTGTTTTTTATTATAAGGTTATTTCGGTTATTTTTGTGAGTCAAAAAGTCGAAATAACCTTTTGTTTTATAAAATCATCTACATATAAATGAAGAAATATACATATACTGAAAAGAAAGATACTCGCTCAGGTTTTGGCGATGGATTGCTTGAAGCAGCAAAGAAAAATGAGAATGTTGTTGGATTATGCGCCGACCTCACAGGATCGCTTAAAATGAACGCTTTCCAAAAAGAATTTCCTGAAAGATTTTTTCAGGTTGGAATAGCTGAAGCTAATATGATAGGTGTGGCGGCAGGACTTACAATTGGCGGGAAAATTCCATTTGCCGGAACATTTGCAAATTTTGCCACAGGAAGAGTGTATGATCAAATTCGTCAAGCTGTTGCTTATTCAGATAAAAATGTTAAAATTGCTGCTTCTCATGCAGGAATAACCTTAGGGGAAGACGGTGCAACACATCAAATTTTGGAAGATATCGGACTTATGAGAATGCTCCCCAATATGACAGTTATTGTGCCTTGCGATTATCTTCAAACAAAAGACGCAACATTAGCAATAGCAGAATATAAGGGACCTGTGTACCTGAGATTTGGCAGACCTGCAGTGCCTGTTTTTTCACATAATGCCCCTAAATTTGAAATTGGTAAAGCCCAAATGATTAATGAAGGAACCGATGTGTCTATTTTTGCATGCGGTCACCTGGTTTGGAAAGCCATTGAAGCAGAAGAAATATTGGCGGAAAAAGGAATTAATGCCGAAATAATAAATATTCATACAATTAAACCTTTAGACGAAAAAGCAGTCTTACAATCAGTGGCAAAAACAGGTTGCGTGGTTACTGCAGAAGAACACCAAGCAAATGGTGGTTTAGGTGATTCAATTGCTCAGCTTCTCTCATGCAAAATGCCTACTCCTTTAGAAATGGTTGCTGTTTTTGATCGCTTTGGAGAAAGCGGAACTCCTGATCAACTAATGAAAAAATATGGCCTTGAGTCTTCTAATATAGTAGAAGCCGCAATTAAGGCTATTGGAAGAAAAAAGTAACATCTAAAAATGATGCATTATTCTGATGGCGAGTTAATTGAAATGTTCCATAATTCGGACAACCCAGATTATGCCTTCAGTTTAATAGTAAATAAATATCAATCTCAAATTTATTGGCACATTCGTCGCCTTGTTATCGATCACGAAGATAGTGCCGATATTGTTCAGGATGTGTTTGTGAAAGCATGGCAAGCTTTTGGTAATTTCCGCAGCGATTCGGCGATTTATACCTGGCTCTACAGAATAGCAACCAATGAAGCAATTTCATTTTTGAATAAGAAGAAAAGGAAGTCTTTTATCTCTTTCAACGATGTTGAATTTTCATTGTCAGAAAAACTTGAAGATGATAACTTTTTTAATGGCGATGAAATTCAAAAAAAATTACAGAAAGCTATACTTACTCTTCCACCTAAACAAAGAGCAGTGTTTAATTTAAGGTATTATGATGAAATGAAATACGAGGAAATGGCCAAAGTTTTAGGAAAGTCGGAAGGCGCTCTGAAAGCTAATTATCACCATGCTGTGAATAAAATTGAAGAATATCTGAAACGAGGTTAAACTTTTATACAAAAATATTGTCAAACAATAGGATTGAAGATTGAAGATTTGTAAGATTGAAAACTTTAGACTGTCGACTCTAGACTCTAATATTAAAAAGCATGACAAACGATTTTAAAATAAATGATGAATTAAGAGATGAAGGGAAGTTGTTGAATTCAATTCCAAAACAAAATCCTTTTGCTGTGCCTGATGGATTTTTTGAAACGCTGCCTCAAAGCATTAACAAGAGAATCCACAAAGGTCAGCAGCCTTCTCTGCTTTCGGTTTTATTTCCAAAGCCGGTAAGAGTTGCTTTTGCTTCAATAGCTGCCATTGCTTTGGTTTTTGCAGGAGTATTATGGTTTAATAAAATTGAAACTGGTAATATTGCGAATTTTGATGATGAAAATTATGTAGAGGAATATCTTCTAGGATATATGGATTATAATCCTTCAGGGCTTTATCAAATGGTGTATGATGAAGATTTTGACTTTACAGATGCTAATGATAAGTCAGAAATTGATGATGATGACGACCTGTTTGATATGTTCATTATTTATGCAAATTATCATATGATGAGTCCGGATCAGTTTAATGGAGAGTAATAATACTGCAAATCACTATAGCTAAATATCTAACTAAAACATATAGAAATGAAAAATCTAAATCCGCTTAAATTTCTAAACATTAAGTCATTTTTTATGCTGTTAATGTTATTCGTTTTTACCGGAAGTTTATTTGCTCAACCACCTCACGGACACGGAAGAAGGTTTGAAAGAAGAAGCGAGGAAATTCACTCTCGCAGAGTGGCATTTATAACTCTTAAGGTTAATCTTACTTCTGAAGAAGCTCAGGTTTTTTGGCCGGTTTATAATGAATATAATCAAAAGAAAGACGGTCTAATGCAGATGCAAATGTTTGCAGAAAGTATAGAAACACGAATAGCTGACATGACTGACGCTGAAGTTTTGGAGTTTATTGAAAAGGAAATTGTTATGATGGAAAAGGGTGCGCAGTTGAGACGGGAGTATCATAATAGATTTTTACAAATATTGCCGGTCCAAAAAGTCGCATTGCTTTATATGGCTGAAAAGGAATTTAACAGAGAGCTATTTAAAGAGGTTCGCCAGCGTGGTCCAAGAGAACATGATTTGAAGAAAGACGATAAAAGGAAATAGGATAAAATAAATTTGAAGTAAAAGAGGCTGTGTCATTTTTTCTTTTGATACAGCCTCTTTTGTTTATTTTATAACAATTCCGGATTCTTTTTCTTAGTGAAAATTGAAATAATTAATGAGAATACAAAGCATAAAAATATTTTACCAAACAAACTGACTATAAATTGACCAATTGGACTGAATAACTTTCCATAAATTCCTGTGAGAAAATCAATCTGTTCAATAGTCATGTTTGGACTATAAGTTTCAGCTGCAATAATAACATTAGTTACTAATATGTCTTGTAATTCAGGAGCGATAAATTTAAAAAAGATAAACGCATAAACTGCATAAATAATCCCTGTAAATACTCCAATTAGAGTTCCAAATCCAAGAGATTTTCCATAAGTAATAAATCCATCGTTTTCTTCATCTCTATGCTTTATAATGCTAAAAACCAAAATGCCGATAAATAATGGGTAAGATAACCAACTTGCCCATTTGTTAGTGCCTTCTCCTATAAGATAAAAAATAAGACTTAGCATAATTAGCGCTAAGGATAATATTAAGCCATACTGCAAAGCAGGCTTTAACATTCCTTGTTGTTTTGTTTCGTTTTCCATGATTTTTAGGTTTTAATGTTGTTGCAAAAATAAAAACTTAATTAGTTTTCTCATTCATATTATTTATATAAAAGCTCAATCATAACTTAATTTATGAGAACTTATATTTTAATATCATTTCTAAACGCAATTACATCTTTCTTTATAGTCATTAAAGTATATCCATGTTTTTCAATATAGTTACGACATTCTTTAGTGGTATTATCATCGAAATTTACTTCCTCATAAAGAATAACTTCAGGAGAAATTCTAGACAGGTCAAGCATTTTCAGTATTTCAAAATCAAATCCTTCTGTATCTATTGCAAGTAATTTAAACCCATTTTTGTCAAATAATTTAAGAAGAGTATCAGGGCTAATTGTGGGTATATTTTCCGAAACAACAATTTCTTCAATATTTTCAGGAAGTTTTATTTTTTCTCTCTTTACATATTTTAGAAACCTTTTGCTGTTAAGTTTGCTTATAAGAACATCCTTGTAGAAACTTGACAAACCAGTTGCCCATCTTTTGTTGCTTATCGCTATTTTATAAAGAGGTCTAAAACCATCTGAAACATCAAGAGCAGCATTTATTGTTTTTATTTCCGGCCTTTTTCTGTGAAGTTTAGATAAGAAGTCTTTATATACATCCGGCAGTGGCTCAAGCATTACACCAGACCACATATCTCTCTTAATAAATTTATGCAATGGGTCGTAAACAAAGCCATCGTTGGCACCTATTTGTAAAAAGCTAACAGGTTTGTGTTTACGGGAGTACTGGTCTAAATAATACTGAAGACTTCCTTTTTTTGGCTTGTAAAAATATTTATAAAACATCAGATAGAGCCTGTTTTCAGAAGCACTTAGGTTGAAAATGAATTTAGTATAACGGTTTTTAAGTTTGAAAAGAAGGCTCATAATGTGGGTTCTGTCTTTAATTTGTTAACGAAATTAGTTAAAAACAATGTAAAAATTAGATTTGCTTACGACAGTTTAAATCTGGGCTTTTTGAGGCTTAAATTTCATAAACAATGGGAAAAAAATAATTATAGCAGTAATTGAAAAAATTAATCCCCCCATTGAACCTGCTGCAAATGCATACCAGAAAGGTTCTTTCGTTCCGGTAATAAATGGTATCAAACCCAAAACAGTAGAGCTAATTGTAAGAATTACCGGGATTATTTTGTTGTTGTATGCTTTAACGTATATTTTAACAAGTGATTTATTGCTTTGTTGTTTTTTGAAGTTGTTATAATCATTAAGTATATATAATCCGGCATTTACAGAAAGTCCGCTAAGCAAAATAAATGCAGCTAATCCGCCTTGGTCGAAATTTATATCAAACAAGTAAAAAGTTAGAAACAAACCAATAAATGAAATGGGAATTAATCCAATAATAGCTAATGGTTGAATTAATGATTCCAGTAAGATGGCGCAAATAAAATATATTATAACAATAACCAATAAAATCAAGTAGTACTGATTTTTTCCTCCTGAATCCCATGACCATCTCAAGGTATATGCTCTATATCCTAATGGCATTTCACTATTTATTTCCTCAATAAGTTTTTCTCTGAATTTTTCCATAGGCACATGAGGACCCAAATAATCAAAGAGAACGCTTAGTTTGTACTGCTGATTAAATTTATAAACATCGTTACCTGTTTCTCTTTTTTCTATCGAAACCAAATCATCTGATTTCAAACTCAAATCATTAATAATTAGTGGCTCGTTTTTCAAGTCCCAAACGCTGTATGAGTTGTTTTTGTCAGATAAAAGTCTTACGGGGATTGATTTGTAGCCGTCAAAAACAGGATTTGCGTAGGTTTGTGATACTGTTTCCCTGAGACTGGTGTAGAAATCAATCATAGAGATATTATTCAGGGCCATGATTTTCTCATTAAAGCTCATGTAATACTCCATTCTGTTGGTAGTACTCCAATAATTATCTCCTCCTGAAATTCTTATATTTGTTGCTCTTGGATTTTCGGCAGCCTTTTTAGAAATTTTTTCTGCAAAATGATATAATTGTTCATAATTATATCCTGAAAGTGTAATTGTTGCATTACCACCTCCACCTCCTAAAACATTGCTGAATCCTTTTCCCACTCCTGATACTCTCCACTCAGCCCCGCCAAATAAAATAGCTTTTTGAATAACTTGATTGTACAGATAGTATGGGAATGCTGTTTGGTCGTATTCAGGTTTGAACAAAACAGAAATTCTCCCATTATTATAAGCAGAAATTGAAGTTTGAAATTGCTCTATTTCATGGAAGCCGGAAAGGTAATCTTCCATCAGTAATATTGTTTCATTGAGCTGATGAATGCTGCATCCATCAGGCATTTGCGCACCAATAAACAAAGTTGTTCTCTCAGGGCTAGTATAGTATGAATGTTGGAATACGTATTGTGAAAAGAGTCGGAGAGAACCACCAAGTATTTTTTCAGTAGTTTTTTTGGCTTTCATTTGATACCAGCTACTTCCTATGGTCTTGTTATATATGTCTGCAGCAATAGAACTGCCTTGAACCTCTCTTGGTAACCAATGGACAGGAATTCCAAAAGCAAGAATTATTATTATAAAGAATACCCATTTATACTTTTTTGAGAATAAAATAAATCTAATATATGCCTTACTTATTCTTACAATTCGCTTTTTCCGAATTATAAACGCTCTATTTACTTTTTTAAATAATCTGATTTTATCTTGCAAAGCTGGCACAAAAAACCATGCAATAATTAAAGAAACAGTAAGATTAATAAGCATTACAGATGCAAAATCTTTGAGCTGAACTCTTTGCTCGTATGAAAGGAAGAAAATCACAGATAAGGCGCCTATAGTGGTGGTAGTTGCTGCAAGTATCGCTATAAATACTCTTTTGTTCTTTTGATGCCTTAAGTGATCTGTCATTACAATAGCATTATCTATGATAATGCCAAAAGAAACTGTAATGCCAGCTAATGAATACAGATGAATGTCTATTTTAAACCAATAATAAAGAACTACAGCAATAAGAAGATTGACCGTAATCGTAATAAGAATTAAGAACAAGTATTTTATATTTCGGCTAATTAGCAATACAAAGGCAAGCAATATTAAAAGCGCAAATAGCATTCTGTAACCAATCTTTTGCAAATCTTTAATGATGTACTCTGTGTCGTCGTATGTGAGCAAAACATTAAAGCCTTGAGGCAGAGTGGTTTTCAGTGTGTTGATGGTTTCTTTTATTTGGCTTGCCAACATTAGTTGGTTTGTACCTTGGGTCGGATAAATCACAAAGTTGATTGTTTTTTGCCCGTTTATTCTATAATACCTTTGAGGAAGTTGCTCTTTATAATGTATGCTCGCAATATCTGTCAAATATATTATCCTGCCATTTGAATTAGTTATAGGAATTTTACCCCATATTTCTTCATCTTTTTGTGTTTTGAGAACTACGGGTAAGCCACTGTTTATTGTATTATCAGAAATTTGTGAATGAGCTGTCCCAATAAATGTTTCCGAAAAATAGTCAGAAATAGAAGAAAGTATGTTTTCCACAGTAATATTGTAAAGCGTAATCTTTTGAGAGTCGTAAACCACTTGGTATTCGTATGGTTGAGCTCCAAATACTGAAATGTTTTCTACTCCGTTTATATTGGAAACTTGTGGTACAATAGTTTTTTGGATATAGGTTTCAATTGATTGAGAAGGGTAGGGGGCGAAAACGGTGTATGACAGTAATGGGTTTTTACTTCCGGAAATTCTTCGAAGTGAAATGTCGGGATATGTTACGCCATGAGGAAAATCATTGTAAATTCTTCTAATCATAGAAGCAATTTCGAATCTAACATTTTCAATATTGGCGTGTTTCTTAATTGTAACATCTATATACCCTCTACCGTATGTTGAAACAGAACTAATATCCTGAACTTCTGCAATTGAACTAATTACACCTTCAAGCTTTGAAGTTATTTCCCTTTCTATGTTGATTGCAGATGCTTCATGCCAATTATAACTTATTCTCATAGATGGCAAAGTTGTAGATGGATGCAATTGAAGGCTTAATTTTGGTATGAAGGCTGCACCGATAATCATTAAAGCAGTAAATATTATTATCACAGAAAAAGAAGATACTCGCATTGTTAGTTAGTTTTCAGCATGCATTAATCATTAAACTTATTTTCTTTTTTTGTAAAATAAATAATAACAAATAGGTATGAAGTATAGACTTACAAATGTTCCCAACCCAAGTCCGCCGATAACTGCCAAGGCCAGAGGTTTTTGTAAATCTCCTCCAAAACCTTTAATAAACAAGAAAGGCAAAAGTGCGAGTATAGTAGTTATACTTGTCATAAGTATTGGTTTTAACCTATAATGCCCTGCTGTTATTAATGCCCTTAATAATGGCATTCCCGAGCTTATTAGTCTGTTTATGGTGTCTATTTTAAGTATAGAATCGTTAATTGTTATACCAGCCATTACTATTATACCAATCATAGACATAATGTTAATTGATTCTCCAAATATTTGAAGCATTATTAATGCACCAAATAGAGCGATAGGTACTTCCAGTAGCACAATAAAGGGCATTCGTAATGATTCAAATTGGGCAGCCAAAATAAAAAACAGAAGTAACAATGCAACAGTACCTATTATAACAAGCTCTTTTACCAGTTCGCGCTGAGAAAAAATGTTTCCTGAAAATCCTGCTTCATAAAAATTATCTTCCCTAAGGCAACTTTGAACCTTTTTTGTTACATAATCAAGATTTTTTGCGGCAATATTCATCTCAACCGGATAATATTCGCCCTCAGTACCGGCAATTATAGATTTTAAGTCGGATGCATTGCTTTGTGAGAGTAGTAAATGCAAAGGAATTTCGATTCCGGAATTATTGGTTACCGTATAATTATTAAGAATGCTGCTTGTTGTTTTGTTATCGCTACCTATAATAACAGGCATTATATTTTGACTGTTTCTTATTGTAAAAAGCTGATTTTGTCGAAAAGCCCTGCTAATAACCTTTTTAACAACTGAAGCATCTGCCTGGTGCAATGCGAGTAGTTCTGTATTTAATAACAGTTCTATGTAATTATTAACTGCTATTTCCGAAAAATTTATTTCAGGGAATTCATGTTGAAGTTTTACTATTGTTTTTTGTAAATACTCGGATGAATTATATCCATAATCATTTAGAGGTCTAAGCCTTACAACCAAAGGAGGCTGTTGTTCGGCAAAAATCATATCGAATAGGTTTTCTGCATCATTAAAATTAATTGTGGCGAATGGATAGTTTAATCCAAAAAATGAGTTAATGTCATTTATTAGCCTATTTAATTCATTTTCTGAATGGCATTTTAAATATATATATGCTTGCTGTTCATTTGATGTTTTCGATGAACCAAGCATAAACTGCTGCCTTCCTGAGTAAACTGTGCTATGCTCAATTCTTTGTTTAGTCTGTTCTAAAAGAGAGAATATTCTCTTATTGTTTTCATTTAGATGAATATTCTCATTCCAGTCTATAAATAGAACTATTTCATTTCTTTCAATACCAGGCAGGCGTTCTTTTGGCGATATATTGTATAAAACTACAGTGCCAAACAGTAAGAATATGAATATTATCCATGCAAAAAGTTGATTTCTCATAACAAACGCAAATCCCTTTGAATACAATTTTTGATAGTTGACAGTATTAATTTTGTTTAGCATATTTGCCTTTGTGGTGGTACTTTTTTTATAAAACAATTTATAATAAACAGGGAGCAAAACCATTGCAACTACCAATGAAACTACAAGGCCAATTGTAATGGCCATTGCCTGGTCAAAGAATAGAGCGCCTGTTAGTCCTCCTAGAAAAATTAAAGGAATAAATACTGAACAAGTAGTTAAAACAGAGCTTAATAGTGGTCTGAACACTTCATTTGCACCGTTAATACATGATAAATCCAATGTATTTCCTCTTTCGCGATGCTGAGAGATGTTGTCTATTACAATTATGGAATTATCTATCATTAAACCAATGCAAAGTATCAGGCCTGAAAGCGAAATAATGTTTATGGAAATTCCCATTAGATAAAATCCCAGCAAGGAAACAATTAGTGCTGAAGGTATTGATATTATAATAAGCCAGGGCGACCTATAATCTTTTAAAAACAAAAACATAACAAGAAAAGCCAAAAAAGCCCCAATGTATAAGCTTTGGCTAAGATTGCTCATTGTGTAGTCAAGCAGTTTTGTTTGATCCTGAGTAATTGTGAATTCTATTTGGGGATAATCTTGTTTGAAGTATTCTACTAATTTATGCAACTCTGTTTTTAAAGATTGCATTTTTGCATCGGCTTGCTTTATAATTGCTATTGAAATTGCTGCGTTGCCGTTGGAAAATGTTAATCCAACCGGATTTTGAGGCTGAGTAATAATTTGGCAGAAATCTTTTATTTGCCATATTCTGTTGTTGTGGTTTAAGTATATATTGCCAATATCTTCTTCATTAAGCAAGCGATTTCCAAATCTTACATTATACTGATATTGCTTATCTCTGATTATAAGATTTCCTAAAGTAATATTGTTTTTTAGGATAGCTTGTTCAATTTTCTCAAGTGGGAGTGCCAGAGCATTAAGCTTATCGATGTATGGAATAATAACAATTTCTGTAAAAACTCTACCACTCATGTCGGCCATTGCAACTTGTGGAAGTTGCTCAATGCGTCTGCGAATTATTTCGTCTGCAAAGTTGCTTAAATCAATAAAACTATCGTCAATTTCATTTTTTATAGAGTTGTTTGCAGTGGTTGCATCATTGCCTTTTAAGCTTATATTAAGATAAAACACTGGGATATCTGAAGCACTTGCTTTAACAACAACCGGTCTGGGAATATCTTTAGGTAAACTGCTAGAGGCTTTGTCAATTTGCTCATTTACAGCAATGTAGGCAAGATCTATACTTGTGCCAAAGTTAAACTCCATGTTAATAACACCGCTTCCGTCTCTAGCTTCACTTTGGATTTCGGTGATATTATTCACCTGCATAAGGTACATCCTAAGATTATTAAGAGTTCCTTTTTCAAGTTCTCTGGCAGAATATCCGGGTGCTTCGATCTTTACAGTAATTCTAGGAATATCAACATCAGGCACCAAGGAAACCGGAAGAAATGAGGCGGCGGTAATTCCAAGCACCAACACTCCAATGAAAGCCATCGTGACAGCAATTGGGCGATTGATTAGGAATTTTACCATTAAAAGGAGTATTAAAATTTAATTTTAAAATATTTTCGCGCAAAGGCGCAGAGAGTAGTAAATGTTACCCAATTTTCATAGATTGTTTACAATTCTTACAATACCATCTTTAATAAGATTGACATTGAAATTCACCAATAATCCGAGTTTTAATTCTGTAAGCTTTAAATACGTTAATAATTGTTTATGATGAACTGGGGCAAGCATTTCTATTGACTTAATTTCAATAATTACTTTGTTTTCAATAATAATATCTGCGCGAAACCCAATATCCATTTTGACATTATTGTAAACAACAGGAATTCCTTGTTGACGTGTAAATTTTAAATTTGAATTTTGTAATTCGTAACAAATAATTTCTTCATAAACACTCTCTAGTAATCCAGGACCAAGCTGCTTATGTATTTTTAAAAAAGTATCTACAAGTATTTTCGATATTTCATTTTCTTTCATTTGCTTTTTTTGAAAAAAATTCCTTTTTGTTAAAAATAAACATAAAATAAACTTTGCGCCCTCTGCGCCTCTGCGAGAAATATTATCTGCGCCTCTACGTGATATTTTTCAATAAACTCAATTCAGCCTCACTCTCGACCCATGTGCCAGGTTTATATTGTTTGAAACAATAACAGTATCACCTGTATTGAGTGACGCTGTTCGGTTTGGATTTGCTTTTACAGCATAAAAACTGCTGTTTTCCCAAAGGGTTATTACATAAGTCCAGTATGCTTTTCCGTTCACATATCTAAAAAGCACTTCAAGATTGTCGCGGTACATCACTGCCGATTTAGGAACTATAAGCTGATTGGGAATTTGTTCTTTTATAACCACTTTTACGTTCATACCTTCTTTTAGTGATTCGGTGTTTTGGATTAATGCCACAACTTTGGTTTGTCCATTTTCGTTAATCACAGGATTAATACCTGTAATTATACCGGAAAAAGTATTCTCAGGATTGCTAAAGGGTATAATCTCAACAGATTTTCCAATTTCGACAAAAGGTAGTTCACTTTCCATTACAGTAAATTCAACAAGAAAAGCAGTATTGTCAATTATTATACAAAAATCTTTGCCTGCATTCACGTGTTCATGCACATGTGCGTCTATATCAGCAATTATACCATTGTATGGTGCAGTTATCTTGGCTTTTTTAATGTCGGATATGATTCTCTGAAAATCATTAAAAGCCTCAGCATAGCCGGAACGCACACTGGCCATTTGCATTGTTTCTTTAGGAACTTTAAGGCTATCTTTCAATGTAAATCCGCGGCCAATAAGTATATCTTCCAAATCCATTCTTGCCCGATATAAACGTATTTCTGCTTGTAATTTTTGTCTTTCAAGATTTTCAGTATTTAGAATAGCAAGTATTTCTCCGGCTTTAACACTTTGTCCGTTTGCAATGTTCAGCTTCACAAGTTCTTCGCTAATACTAAAACTTAGGCGGCTTTTGCGTTTTGCTCTGAGTTTCCCGTTACTAATCATTTCTCTTGTAAAATCAGAGGTTTGCAAAACAATGAAGTCAACATTAGTTTGCATTTCTTCAGGCGCAATAATTTCAGTGTCTTTTGCTTCAGCTTCTATTGAGGATTTGCATGAAGAAAATGTGCTAAAACATAAAATTCCAATACATAGTATTGAAAAGCCCCAAATATTAAACTTGTATCTCATAAAACCCAATTAATATGAAAGCAACGCAAAAATACAACAAATAATATAACTTTAGTCAAAAAAAAAGAGTGATTTGTGTGTTTATTATTGGGTAATAATTAAAAACACAGAAACATTATAATGACTTAAAAATATTAATAGAAATTTCTACATTGTCAAATATTAAGAATCCCCTATATAATAGTTAAAGTATGAATAATTCTATTATTCGGTAATATTACACTTTAATGACAACAAGTGAAACCTTTCCTGGCTATTACAAGCTAAAGTCGCAAAAATTGTTTGGTAGCCATATCTCCCAAAGGTGTTAAACTCTACGCTAATCAGGCTATTTTCTTTTGGTTCAATAGTGTCTTCACGAATTGAAAAATTTGTGCAACTACAATCGGGGTGAACATAAGCAATTACTAGAGGGTGATTGCCTGTGTTTTTGAAATAGAAATTAGCTGTCAGGATTGTGTCACTTGTTACATTTCCAAAGTCAATTATTCTATTTTCAAAAGAAATTTCAGTTGCCGGAATGGAATCAAGTAACGAAAGGCGAATGAAATCGGGATCATCACCTATGTCCACAGTTTTAATATTGGGCCTATTGGTAGCTTCTTTGCAACCGAATTGACATTGCAAAAAAAATAAGACTAGCAAACATATAATTGTTTTGTTATTTATTTCGTACATGTTCTATTGCTTTTTTAATTCATTTATTCTATTAATCATTTGAATTGTTTCATCTTCTGTTCTTTCAGGGCTTTCTTCACCATCTGAATAAATTGCGGTATAAAACGGTTGCATATAATAATACTCAGTTTCGAAGTCGTTTTTGCAATTACATTCTTCATGATTTTGCTTATAAGAAATCATTGGAGCATATTTTGCCCAATCTTTTTCGCAGAAGATAAGTAAAGGATTGTCACTGTAGTCTTTCATCAGTAGAAATTCATTTTTATCAAATTCTCTTATGTCCGGAGTATTGTTTAATGTTGAAAAATAAGCATTTTGCTTTAAGTCTTTTAATATGTAACCTCCGGATATCTTGGATGGCCAACTAATATTATTTGTGTGGGAATAATGAATATTAAGCCAGCCATCAATGAGTTCAACATGCTGGTTGGAGTAGTATTTAGCTCGGACAATATTTATTGAGTCAATTTGTGTTTTGGCAGTGTTTAAATAGATTATCCCTTCATAGTTGAAATTTGGGTTAGCTTCTTTAGGTGAAAATTCTAATGAAAGCATATCGTTTTCTTCGTTTAAAATGCTAAAAGAATAAAAGCTTTTCATGTCTTCTGAAATAGGCCCGTTAATTTCAAACCATCGAAATGCTTTAAACAAGGAGTTATATTCCGGCGGGAAGTCACTTTGTTCAACTAGTTCTCCTCCAGTTTTTTTAAAAGTATTTTTTAAATATTCAAGCCACTGATACTCGCGTACACCTTTACGTATATTATCCGGCAAGAACGTTAAGCTGGCTGCTGGAATAATACAGTTTTTGCCATGTGATACTAACACTCCTAAAGCTTCCGCAAATGAAACGCATTGATTGCTAATTTGGGCACACTCATAATAATAACCACTAATAGCATATTGTTTATTTAAAATGGTTTTATTATGACTTGAAATTATATCTTTAATGGTATTTTCAGCTTTTTCCGACTTATCAATTTTTGCATTATTGCAGGATGTTAATGCCATTAAAAGCACAACTCCAAATAAGACAAACGTGTTTAAACTTTTCATATAAATATTCATTTATGTTTAATTAATGGTTTATAAACTTGCTTTATTGTATTTATTAATATAACCGTAACCTTATAATTATTATATATTTATTTTAATTCTGTATATTTTTAATTCTTCTTTTTCAAAATCAAGAAAGGCGTTTGAAATAAAGTATGGAGCAATATAACCTTCTATTGTAAAACTCTCAGGTTGAGTTCTTTTCCCTGCTGCCTTTGGCACATCAATATCTGCTATTAAAGTAGTTCCTTTGTAGATTTGCAACCCATCGGTATTAGAATGTGCCCCTTTTGCGTAGCTTCTAAAAACAAGGTCTTGTTCTTCAAAAACTTTAATAGCAGTGTAATACCCTTTGTTGTGCCATTCTTCTCTACCATGATATTTCATTTCATCAAGAGAAGAGATGTTCAGATAATCAGTATTCATGTTTTTACCTTTTAATCCAAAAGCATATTTCGGATTAAATTCAGTATCAAAAACATATATCAAAGAATCCGGTTTGTGGCAAAGATATAAAAGCCCGTCTTTAGTAATGTCAAAATAACTATAGGCAAGAGCACCAAGGTAATTATATTGTCTATGAACTGGAGAATGCCTTCCTAAAATATTTGTTATTATTCCAGTTTCAGAGTTGATTTTGCAAAGAATTCTTGCACATTCGTAATATTCTCTTGTGTTAACATACCAAAATTTGGGGTTTTGAGAGTATATCTGATAAAATATTTGCTCATCGTGAAATTTACCTCTTATTCTTGGATAATTTAGCCCATAAATATTCCTCATATGTGGTTTTGGATTGTTTATTGCTTCTTCTCTTGAATGTTCGGGACGCCAGTCAAGGAAATATCTTTTGTGTAAAGTCCATGTGGAATCATATATGAAACAATCCCAGGATGTTCCAATCAAAAAGTGTTTTCCGGAAGGTAAGGAAACTAAGTCCATTATAGGTCCTGTATCAATTTCTCTGGGACCTCGTCCATGTCCAAGATATGTATTTATCAAATTCATCTCCGAGTCATAAGCAAACACTCTTCCAAACCTTTCATCTACAAAGTATATAGTATTATTGTAAACTCTAACAAACCCAACAAAAGAGGAGTTTATTCCTTTGATAACAAGAGAATCTAGTTCTACTGTTATTTGATTTTGGTTTAATTCAGTATGAATGATTTCATGCTTATAAAAGTCATCAAGATTGTCGCAAAATTTATTTTCATTTGTACTACACCCATAAACAAAGGTTATTAGCAGTAGCAATGTTTTGTATTTCATTATAGAACTAATAAGTGAATTAATAAATTGTTTGTTAATATAAAAGGAGTATTGGTTTAGTTATCAATACTCCTTTTAAAAAGCATTTTTTAGAAACAGTTAGATTCACCACGCCAACATCTTTTGGTAGTCCAACATGTGCTAGAGCCATCGCCATTTGCATAACAACCAGTATCAGGAAAAGCTCTACATGTGCAGTGAACTTTCATTTCATCACCTAAGCTGTCTTCAAACGCTTGTGCTTCTTGTTTAGGCGTTAAAATCATTAAACTAAAAATGATAAAAAATGTAGCTAAACTTAAAATTTTCTTTTTCATAATTTTCGTTTTTTATTTTTTGATAAAAATGCTCCGGAAGATTTTTTCTGTTTTTAAATCCGTGTAAATAATAGTGGAGCTTTACCTATTATTTTTCAGGATTCTTTTACTTACTTTTTCTTATCTTTGCATCACCTCCTTTCTTGTAAAGGAAGAGGTCGGGGTGGGAAATAATTGCTTTGCGATAGCGGTTTCCCGCCCCCTTTTTCTTCCGGTATAAATACTCTGCGCCCTCTGCGCCTCTGCGTGAGATTATTCTAATATTTCTAAATGCTTGTTAATCATAAACTATCGAAAAACGTATATATATTAATCATGTCTATACAATCCAATAAATCAGGATATATAAAAATAAAACATCAAAAGTATTATTCAAGATAGCAAAAGTAATAGATTAACTGCATTGCGGGCAAATGTAAATAAAATTTAAATTGATTGTTTTTTTTTTTTTATTTTTTAACTTTTGAAGGTAATAATTAAGGTTTAGTATGTAGAAATCAATTAATTGTTGGTCTCGCGCAGAGAGCGCAGAGGGCGCGGAGGGTCTGTAATTCATTTTGTGATTAAAAAACATTCTTTACAGATTCCTTTCCAAAAATGAAATATATTCGTTGAAGAATAACTTATCATTTATAAACTCCAGTGGTAATACCCACCTAACAGTTAAATTATTATCAATGATTAATAATGCTGAATTATTTGTAAAAGAAATACTGTTGTGGTAAATATCTTCATTTGTCCAAACAATTTTACTATCGCTAATTTGTTCTTCCATCTTTGCTTCCTCAATTATTGAAAGATTGTTTTTGTGAGAAACTATAAGAAATGGATCAAGACACCCTAATCTATAAATTATTTTTCTTACAGTTTCAATATAACAATCTGAGCATGCATTCTTTTCGAGAAACAGAACAGCAACTAATTTTTCTTTTTTTAATAATTGCTCATGGAAATCATCCTGAATTGCCAACTCTTTACCATTTTGGTTGAAGTTTTCTCTTAATGTAGCATTGAGGAATTCAATTTTATCATGTGAATTATTTAACTCAATTTCATACTGTTCTCTTATTTTTGAAATTTTGCTATTTTGTTTGAATAAGACAAATAGGCTGTAAAAAACAAAAACGCTTAAAAGAATTCCAATAATGGTTTTATTTGAAAGCTTGAATTTTCTCATTTCTAATTATTATTAATTGCTGAATTCAAGTCACAAATGCAACTTTTTGTTTAATCAAATTTAATGATAAAAATTCAATTGGTGATAAGAACCCCAATTTTTTTCTTGGTCTGTTATTTAACTTGTGTTGAACATATTGAATTTGTTGATTAGTAATATTTTCAAAAGAAGACCCTTTAGGAAAGTATTGCCTGATAAGCCCATTTATATTTTCATTAGCACCTCGTTCCCATGAA
>JAGXRQ010000042.1 GCA_018335675.1 Bacteroidota bacterium
AAATTTGCAGTATAACCTGCAATTTATATAGGGGGTGGCTTTTAAAAATAAAATCATAATGCCTGTTTATCTGGTAGTTACGTTTGAAAAAGAATAAAATTACTTTTTAGTCGGATAATAGTGAAATAAAATAAAAAAAATAAACCACAAAGTACACCAAGAAAGCACTAAGGGCACAAGGAAAAGAGATTTGGACTAATTCTCTTTGTGACCTTTGTGAAAAACTTTGTGCTCTTTGTGGTGAAAAAAACACGAAATAAGAAAAACGCATTCAGAAAAACATCCTTTAAATTGATTAACTATATTTGTATAAAAATCAAAAATATGTCGGCTGAAAAATTATATAACGAACTTATCAATTCAATGATACGCGGCGGAGGTATTAGCTCTGCAGGGTATAATATTTTGCTTGAAAAAGGCAAAGAACTTGGGTTTAACAAAGAAACAGTTGATATTCTTATTGAACTTGAAAAGAAGAAGCTTTCAGGAAATGATTATGAAGATTCTGAAGATTTTGACGAATATTCCTTAGATACAGAAAGAGAAGAAACCTTTAAAAGCTATAAGGATAATTCTAAAAGTAGAAACCGCAAAAAATCCGACAACACTGTTTACGAGTTTAAGTCTGCCATAACTCGCTTAGGACCTATTCTTACTCCCCATGTTATTAAAATTCACAGCGATAAAATAGAATATCGAAAACGTAACAAGCATCTTTTTAATGTTGACTCTATTGTGATTCCGATTGATAAAATTGCATCTATAAAAGTTGATTCTCACATCTGGGGTGCGGATATTATTATCAAAAGCTATGGTGCCGGCGAAATTGTTGGAAAATGCTTTACGGTAAGTGATGCGAAGCAAATCCAAAGGTTAATTCAGGAGAGGCAGGGATAGTAGTATTTGAATCTAAATTTACATTCTTTTCAATCATTTTCTTAACTTAGCCTATTGTTTTAAACAGATTTTATAAACAATCTTTTTAATTTTGGGAAATTTTAAATAAAAATTATATGTTAAAAACTCCATCTTACCAGCCGAAAAACCACATAAGAATTGTTACAGCCACTTCATTGTTTGATGGGCATGATGCCTCTATTAATGTTATGAGGCGTATTATACAGTCAACCGGTGCTGAGGTTATTCATCTTGGACATAATCGTTCTGTGCAGGAAATTGTAGATTGTGCAGTGCAGGAAAATGCTCAGGCAATTGCTGTTACATCCTATCAAGGCGGTCATATAGAGTTCTTTAAGTATATGTACGATATGCTTAAGGAAAAAGGGATGAGTGATATAAAAATATTTGGCGGTGGCGGTGGTGTTATACTTCCGGAAGAAGCCGAAGAATTGCATAAATACGGCATTGAAAGAATATACTCTCCCGATGATGGAAGGCAGATGGGTTTGCAAGGTATGATTAATGATGTGATTGAAAGATCTGATTTCCCAAGAGGAAATGGTGAGAAAATTTCATTGGAGAAGGTTGAAAAAAGCGATTATATAACAATTTCAAAAGTTATTTCATCACTTGAAAATTATCCGGATGACAATAAAGATATTATTGCTGAGTTAGAGAAAAAAGCTACTACTTCCAAGGTTCCTGTTTTAGGTATAACAGGAACGGGAGGAGCCGGAAAATCATCATTGGTGGATGAGTTTACCAGAAGATTTTTGATGGATTTTCCTGATAAGCATATGGCTATTATATGTGTTGACCCTACAAAACGCAAAACAGGTGGCGCTTTGCTGGGCGACAGAATCAGGATGAATGCAATAAACAATCAAAGAGTATTTGTACGCTCTATGGCTACACGGCAATCAAATCTGTCTTTATCAAAGTATGTTAAAGATGTTATTAATCTTTTTAAGATTTCAGGTTTTGATTTGATAATTCTTGAAACATCCGGTATTGGACAATCTGATACAGAAATTGTAGATCATAGCGATTTAAGTTTATATGTTATGACTCCCGAATATGGAGCAGCATCACAGCTTGAAAAGATTGATATGCTTGAATTTGCAGAAGTTATTGCCCTCAATAAATTTGACAAAAGGGGCGGAATGGATGCCTTGAGAGATGTGAAAAAGCAATTTCAGCGTAATCATCAGTTATTTGATAAGCCTATTGATGAAATGCCTGTGTTTGGAACTATTGCATCACAGTTTAATGATCCGGGTGTAAACCAGTTTTATAACGCTGTTATAAAAAAACTAAATGAAAAGCTAAACCTTAATTTTATATCCTCAATGGATCTTGAAGGCGATATTCCTGATAAGATTTATATAATACCACCTCAAAGAGTAAGATATCTTGCAGAAATAGCAGAAACTGTCAGAGGGTATAATGGCTGGGCAGAAGATCAGGGCGAAATTGCCCAAAAGCTTTACTCATTGCGAATGACAATTAATGAACTGAAGGCTGATAAAAAAGAGGACAATAGTTTGATGATTGAAAATCTCGAGAAGAGATATAATGAATTAGAAGAGAAACTTACTTATGATAATAAGGCTATACTTGATAATTGGGATAAAAAGGTAAAATCATACAAAGATGAATATTACGTCTTTAAAGTAAGAGATAAGGAGATAAAAATTAAAACCCATACCACCACCCTATCTCACCTTGAAATTCCAAAAATATCATCACCAAAATACAAGGGCTGGGGCGATATTCTAAAATGGTCATTGAAAGAAAACTTTCCGGGAGAATATCCATACGTTGCAGGTGTATTCCCGTTTAAACGTGAAGGCGAAGACCCAACCAGAATGTTTGCAGGCGAAGGCGGACCGGAAAGAACAAACAAGCGCTTCCATTATCTTTCTAAAGATATGCCGGCAAAACGATTGTCAACTGCATTTGATTCAGTTACATTATACGGAAACGACCCTGATTTAAGACCTGACATTTACGGTAAAATTGGAAACTCCGGTGTTTCTATAGCCTGCCTTGATGATGCTAAGAAGCTTTATTCAGGATTTAATCTGGCAAATCCCAACACATCTGTATCGATGACGATAAATGGTCCTGCCCCTATTATGGTAGGATTTTTCCTTAATACTGCCATTGATCAGCAATGTGAGATTTACATAAAGGAAAACGGACTTGAGAAAGAGGTTGAGAAAAAAATTGCTGAAATTTATAAAGCAAAAGGCATTGAAAGACCAAAATACCAAGGGAAACTTCCTGATGGTAATAATGGATTAGGACTAATGCTACTTGGCGTAACAGGTGATCAGGTTCTGCCAAAGGATGTGTATGAAAAAATTAAAAGAGACACACTATGCGTTGTGAGAGGAACTGTTCAGGCGGATATTCTAAAAGAAGATCAAGGTCAAAATACTTGTATTTTTTCAACAGATTTCTCTTTAAAGTTGATGGGAGATATTCAGGAGTATTTTATAACGGAAAATGTTAGAAACTTCTACTCAGTTTCAATTTCAGGTTATCACATTGCAGAAGCTGGCGCTAATCCAATTTCTCAATTAGCATTTACTCTTGCCAATGGATTTACCTATGTAGAATATTACCTATCCAGAGGTATGGACATTGACAAGTTTGCACCGAACCTGTCGTTTTTCTTCTCAAATGGTATTGACATAGAATTTTCTGTGATAGGAAGAGTAGCTCGTTCAATCTGGGCAAAAACAATCAAGAACAAATACGGCGGTAATGCACGTTCGCAACAGCTGAAGTATCATATCCAAACCTCGGGACGCTCATTACATGCTCAGGAGATTGGCTTCAATGACATTCGTACTACCTTACAGGCATTATACGCAATTTACGATAATTGCAACTCATTACATACCAATGCTTATGATGAGGCTATAACAACTCCGACAGAAGAATCAGTTCGCCGTGCAATGGCAATTCAGCTTATCATAAACAATGAACTTGGATTGGCCAAAAATCAGAATCCAAATCAGGGCTCGTTTATAATTGAGGAACTCACAGAGCTTGTTGAAGAGGCCGTAATGCTGGAATTTGATAGAATTTCCGAAAGAGGCGGCGTATTGGGCGCAATGGAAACCGCTTATCAGAGAAACAAGATTCAGGATGAGTCATTATACTACGAGCATCTTAAACATACCGGAGAACTGCCAATAATGGGAGTAAACACCTTCCTATCAACAGAAGGCTCACCAACAGTTATTCCTGGAGAAGTAATACGTTCTACAGAAGAAGAGAAGCAATATCAGCTTAAAATGTTGGAAAGACTACATAAGTTCCACGGCGACAAACTATCAGGATTGATTGAAGACCTAAGGCGTGCAGCATATCATAATGAAAACGTTTTTGAGAAATTGATGGACGTTACAAAGTACTGTTCAATAGGCCAGCTTACACAGTCATTATATGATGTAGGCGGGCAGTATAGAAGGAATATGTAGGAAGTTAAAAGTTAAAAACTAAAAGTTGAAAGTAATAAAAAAAAGCCTTCCCAAATTTGGGAAGGCTTTTTTTGAAGAGTAATATTGATTAGTTTACCTGTAGTTGTTTAGTAATGACACCATTTTCAGTTGTAATTTTCACAAAATAAACCCCACTGCTAAGTTTTGAGACATTAAGTTCATATAGCTTTGCATCAACTGAATGCTCCGAAACAATATCTCCTGTTATGCATATTAAAGTAATCCTGTTAATAATTACATCTGAAAGAATAGTAGTTGAATTCCTCGCCGGATTAGGATAGATATTAATTTTTGCAACTTCAAAATCATCAATACCTGTAGTAATTAACATAAATTCAACTTTAACATCAATAATCTGATCCAATGCTTCATATGTATAGATATTTGTTGTTATAGCTAAAGCAACTTCATTCAAAATCCATCTTTTTACTTTATATCCTGATATTGGGGTTGCAGTAAATACAACATCTTTACCTTCTTCTATATTATCGCCGGAAGAAATTACTTCGTCATCAACTTCAGCTACTAGCGTTCCGTTTGAACCCAAAACACTGAATGTGACAGAATAAGTATCAGGAGGTGTTACACCCTCTTCAAACTCTACAGTAACAACAATATCTTCCGATAATCCGTTAATTGTAAATACTAAGCCGGTATAATCTTCAACTATATTACCATTAAGTACCCATTCTTTAACTATATGACCAGCATCCGGTGTTGCAGTAAATACAACATCTTTACCTTCTTCTATATTATCGCCAGAAGTTATTTCCGTTCCATCAACCTCTGCTATAAGAGAACCGTTTAACCCCTCGACATTAAATGCAACATTAAAGTAAACGGGTGGTTCCAACACTTCTCCAAGAACATCAAATGGTAAGCCTTGTTGAGAGTTTGTTCCTGTATCCTGGAAATTCTGCCATACTCCGTTAAGATTTTGCAAAGCATTCCCTGTTGTTATTTCTCCAACTATGGTTCTAGGAGGACACCAAGGACCTGATGCTCCCGAGCCTGCCATTGAAACCTCAACCCAATAAGTACCCTCAGAAAGTTCAATGTCATTTATTGCGCATACTACTAGCATAATTGGTCGGTTTGTTGCAGTTGCAATATCAGATTCCTGGGTTCTATATATTTCTGTCCAAGAAGTGAAAGTCATAACACCACCTGTCCAATAATCAGCAATAATACTTCCTCCATCATTTGGCACACCATCATAGATTTTCAACCTAACATCTGTAATAGTGGATGTTGTTGTTGATCCAGTTTGATATGCAAAAAAGTTAAACCCCTTAACTATCCAAGTTTCACCTTCAGGAACAGAAAAATCATCTGCTATTGAATTATTGTTGCCAATTTGAAATCCACCACCTAATGTATTTAACGATAATGATGTTTGAAGTACACTGGCATCATTACCTCCAAATGCCATATCTGGATGAGTAATTAATTCATGCTGTGCATAAATAATAGGATGAGTAACTATTTCATTTAATTCTATATCAATATCCAAGTCGGCACCAGCAACCAAGAAATTAATATTTTGAGCAACAAATCCTGTTGCAGTAACCACACAAGAATAAGATCCATCAATTAAATCTATTTCTGCCACACCCAAAACATTAGTAACAATAGTTCCCTGCCCTGAAATATTAATATTAGCTCCTTCAATAGGATCGGCTCCATCAGATACATTAAATGTAACAGTATATTTAGGAATCATGATTAAATCCAGGTCAATATCCAAATCTGCTCCATCCACTTCAAAGCTCTGATCTGTAAGACTATAAAATCCGGCAGCAGTAACTGAATATTGATAAGTTCCATCATATAGAGAAATTGAAGCCACTCCTGAAACATTAGTAACAAGATTTCCATATCCGGTAATTGATATATTTGCTCCAACAATTGGGTCAACCCCGTCAGTTACAATAAACGTAACAATATATTCAGGAATAGCAATTAATTCAATATCTAAAGCCAAATCAGTACCATTTACTTCAAAGGATTGCTCAATTAAATCATAATATCCATCAGCATAAACAGAGTATTCATATAAACCATCTTCAAGAGATATAGTTGCCATGCCTGATGCATTTGTAATAATGTTATCAATTCCTGTTATTGAGATTGTTGCATCCTGAATTGGATCTACACCGTCAGTTACGGAGAAATTTACATTATATTCAGGTATTATATGCACAACATTATATAAACCTAGAATAATATCGTTTAGTGATGATGGCCAAACAATATTTCCATTGGTCCAATTTGTTGCTCCAACACCAAAACCATTATTGGGATTTATCCAGTGGAAGTGTGCTCCGTTATTGGATGTACTCTCATATTGCCACCATTGACCTCCAATTACATAATCCATCCTAGCCGCAATACCAATCCAATATGTTCCGTTTTCGAGCGACACAATACTTGGTAGATCAGCATTTACAAAGCCACTTTTAAAGTCAGTTACACATGGCACAGATATGAATTCTGTTATTAAACTTCCAGGTACTCCTCCATTATCTTCATAAAAGTGAACATTAATATATTCTAGAGGACCTGCACCTGAGTATTGTCCATAAGTAGTAACTTTATTAATATTCCAAGGACCACCGGCAACAACAAAATCATCTGCAATAATACAATCATAAATATTGTTTGATTCTTCAAAATCTTGTGAAGCATAACCAGAGGGACCAATGTCTAGTTGCTCCCAGTAAACAGTAATTGGATTAAACATAGGAATTACAGCAGGTGGATTAATCATCTCATCGCATGGCGACTGACCACCTGGTGTATATCCATCGCTGCTACAAGGCCAATGAGGAGTCCCTGCATATCCATCACCATCATAATACCAAGAAACATTAACATCTCCAATAGCTGCACCAGTGGTAACAGAAACTATATAATACGCTCCGCACCAGGCGCCCCCACTTCCCTGATAGCGTGTATGGGCAATGTTAGAAATATTTGGAGCATCTAAGGTATATGAAAATGTGCCCCAAGTGCCACTATTACAAGCGGGTGTACCATGGACTTCTACATTTGTAATTGTCCAATCAGCAGGAAATTTGAGCCAAACATTATATACATATTCCCAGTCTGGACTATAAGTATAAGAATAAAAAACAAACTGATGAGTTGTCCCGGGGGTGTAGCTTGGGTCACCTCCCTCAGCCGGCGCAAATTCAACATACGACCCTGTAAGAGATTTGGGTGTGATTACATTGTAATCTGTAATTTGTAAAACAGGAGTTTTTAAGTTGACGATTGGGTTTTCATATTGCAGTATAACCGCATCATCATTTGCAAAATTATTCCAATTTTGCTGAGCCAATAACCCGCCAGTCATTGTAATAAAAACAACAAGAGGCAAAAAGATTTTTTTCATATAATTGAAGTTTAAGAATTAGAAATGAATTGTGTGTGTTATTAAATTGAAGCGCGTATTAAAAAAGAAAAATTTCTTTCAACAACAAAAGTAAAATAAATATATTTAAAATCCTTTAATTTCTTTCTATAATATAGTATAATTTTTAGACAAATTATTGTTTGAATATATATTCAATTGACTAAGAAAGGAAAGGTAATTGAATAATTCACTATTTATAGTGTTAATAAGTACAGAAATGAAAATATTTTCCTTGTATTCAATTACTAAGTAATTTTTTCAAAAATGTAAAAAAGGCTTGAATTTCAGGCGAGTCAATTATAATGGCGTTGCTTTCTGTTTCTGCATAAACTATTTTTATAACAGATGAAGTTTTAATTCTTTTTATTAAATGAAGTTGACCATTATTTAAAGCATTTTCAGCAAGAAAAAATAGATTCATAAAATCATCAGTACCTATTTTGACTTCTTTAGAATCACCTCCACTATAAATGCCTGATGAGCTTTCAGCTGGTTTTATGGGAATGTATTTAATTAAATCGGGAGATATTTCATAAGAATTATTATTCTGATCAATAAATAGTAACTTCTCTGGTATTTCAACTCTTTCTATATGATTAATAACCAGATACTTCCCTATTCGACTCTGCATATTTGGGTCATTCCCATCCCACAGTCCGGATTTCACAGTTGCATGAATTCTTGCATAGGAATTTTTATAATCGGCTAAACTACCAAGAAACTCAGATTCTGATATTTTAATGAAGTATTTTTTATTGAAGTGAACAAAATAGTATTCCTGAATTTCAGGGTGTTGCCTCCCTCCTTTGTCAACGAATGTTTCTGTTACAATCTTGCCACACATCCATTTATTCTCAGTTTTTAATTCTAGTGTTTTATAATTGTTTTCAACACTGCCTAAAGAAACACTGCTATATAGTATTACTAGGATGATAATTGAAATGAGTTTCATAATTCTAAGAAATTATTGAGGTTGTATATTTATTAAACACATTGAAACTAAAAATGTTACACTAAAGGTTTGATTTTTTTTTGGAAATATTAAGGAGTATTTAGACAGTCTTGTAACTAAGGGATCTCTCGCTAACGCTCGAGATGACGGGGCTCTCATCTACTGGATTTAGCTTCGCTGCTACTTCGTGGTCTCGCTAATGCTCGAGATGACCGCTAATTTCTAATACCACACTAGCCAATTAACTAATTAGCATATTGGCACATTGTCATATTAGCATATTGGCAAATTATCCTCAATCTTCAATCTTGAATCTCCAGGCGCAATACCATTCTTCAGGGTGGTTATCTGGGGGGCATGCAATGCATTCTGTTTTTATTCTACTATCAATAGTTTCAGCAAACTTAGTATACTCAACCATACCTCCGGATTTGCAAGGATAGTCATCTAGTCCTTTCCTTTTTCTAGCCGCTTGCACTCTGCAATCGACCATTCTGAATACAAAGCTATTTTCAGTTTCTTCAACAATTTCCTGTTTATTGATGAATGAATAAATTCTATATTGAAATGCTTTCTTCAGTCCTTCAATTCCTGAGTTGTTAGGTAAGTTTAGGTGTTTTTTAATTGACCAAGCTTCAAAAGGTGAAAACTGTTCCCAGGCATTATCATTGCAGTGTTTTGCATCAGCCATATCATAGGCATTTTCAACTGCTTGAAACC
The DNA here is from genome assembly GCA_018335675.1 of Bacteroidota bacterium. Taxonomy (GTDB): domain Bacteria; phylum Bacteroidota; class Bacteroidia; order Bacteroidales; family UBA7960; genus PWND01. The sequence goes on from JAGXRQ010000042.1 coordinate 9,506, forward strand.
AAACACCATCATTAGCGAGCCAGTTAACAGAAATGCCTTCCAAGAGTTTTCCGATCTCATCATCATTCATATTAACCAAAGGTGCTGGCAACCCGTCATTTAAGTCAAATTCAAGAATTTTTGCAAGTCTTTTGAGTTGGATATCGCTTGTGGTTTCATATACTTGTTGCATTATTTCATAGGCTCTCTCGGCTCCAAACTTCTTCTGAACCTCAGCAAACCAAAATGCGTGGTGCATGAATAGTCTGTGTGTAAAGTCTAGTATTAACCTGGCGATTTCTACTTTGGTCATGATGAAGGGGTTTGGGGTTTGGGTTTCGGGTTTCAGGCTTCGGGTTTCAGGTTTCGGGTTTCAGGTTAGGGGTTTCAGGTTTCGGGCTTGGGGTTTCGGGCTTGGGGTTTCGGGTTTGGGGTTTGAAAAACCAAGTACCTAATACCTAATACCCAATACCCAATACCTAATACCTGAAACCTGATACCTTAATTATACTCTTTAACTTCAATTTCGCCTCTAAGTACCATATATCCATTCATTGCAAGAGCGCTCATTTCGCTTTCACCGGGATACACAGTAACATTAGCTATATGTTTTACTCTTTTTATAATCTCATCAACAATGAATTGACTTTGTGCTAATCCACCTGTAATAAGAATACCATCAACCTCACCCTCCAAAACGGCGCTTAATGCTCCTATTTCTTTTGCAACCTGGTATGCTATTCCTTTATAAATTAGTGTTGCTTGTTCATCACCTGCTAATACTTTTTTCTCGATTGCAACTGCATCACTTGTTCCAAGATAAGCTTTCATTCCACCTTTTCTATAAATCTTCTGCATTACTTCCTCTTTGGTAAACTTGCCTGAAAAACACATCTCAATAAGTGACCCTACTGGCAATCCGCCGCTGCGAGAAGGAGACATCGGACCATCGCCATTTAGTCCATTATTTACGTCAACAATCTTACCTTTTTTATGAGCACCAACAGAAATGCCCGATCCAAGGTGAGCAACAATAACGTTGACATCTTCATAGTTTTTGCCCTGAGTATTGGCAAAGCTTGAGGCAACAGTACGCTGACTCAATGTATGCATTATACTTTTCCTAGTTATTTCAGGCAAACCTGAAAGCTTTGCAATTTCATCCATCTCGTCAACACATGCAGGATCAACAATAATAGCTTTAATATCATGAGCAGATTGTTTTGCAATTTCTTCGGCAATTAAAACGCCAAGGTTTGATTCATGATCGGCCATAGGATGCGATAAATCTTCAAGCATGACTTTATTAACCCTGTATATGCCACCAGTCATAGGTTTAATAACACCACCTTTACAAACAATTATTGAAATATCATTAACATCAATATCAGCTTTTTTTAATTCGTTTAGCACTACGCCTTTTCTGAAACCAAATTGTTCGCGAGGTGTGTTGAACTGAGCAAGCTCTTCAGAAGTGTGCCTGACAGTAATCATAAAAATCTGTTCTCTGTTAGAATGAACAGACAATCTAGTGGTTTTGGATGCTGTTTTTAAGCAAAGAATTAATTGTTGCATTGGTCGGTTGATTGATTAATATTTTGATTTTATAAAACTACAATTCCATTGCATTAGCTAAAAGCTCAGCCACATCAAGGTTACTGATTTCCTCCTCCTTATTCTTATACTTCAACCCATCAGTTAGCATTACCATACAAAACGGGCATGAAGATGCAATAATTGCTGCTTTTGTATCAATAGCTTCCTCAGTTCTTTCAAGGAACACTTCTTTATTGCCCGGTTCAGCTTCTTTAAACATTTGGCCTCCACCGGCTCCACAGCATAATGCTGAATTTTTATTACGTTTCATTTCTACTAGATTTGCTCCTAATTGCTTTAAGACATCTCTTGCAGAATCATATTCTTCATTTGCTCTACCCAAATAACATGGGTCGTGGTATGTTATCATTTTGTTTATATACTCAGAATTTTGAATGTTTATCTTTTTCTCATCAATCATTTGTTTGAGAAACTGAGTATGATGAATAACTTCGTATGCCCCGCCAAGTTCAGGGTATTCATTTTTAAAAACATTGTAGCAATGAGGGCAAATTGTTATAATTTTCTTAACGTTATATCCATTCACAACTTCAATATTTGTAAGAGCCATCATCTGAAAAAGCATTTCATTGCCCGCTCTTCGTGCAGGGTCGCCTGTGCATCTTTCTTCATTGCCAAGTACAGCAAAATCTATATTGAGATGTAATAGAATTTTTGCAAAAGCCCTAGTTACTTTTTTGTATCTATCGTCATATGCTCCGGCGCATCCCACCCAAAAGAGAAATTCAGGAGATTTTCCCTGAGCAGAAAGCTCTGCCATAACCGGCACTTTGAGTTGATTATTATCCATTTTATTTTGATTTAAAGCTTAATTCTTCAGCCCATAGCATTCTATCGTCAGCAGAATACTGCCATGGTGCACCATTATTTTCAATATTTGCAAATACAGCATTTATAGGACCGGGTGCTGACCCTTTTTCCAAAACAAGAAATCTTCTAAGTTCAAGAATTATAGCAAGAGGATCTATATTAACAGGACATTCTTGCACACATGCATTACATGTTGTGCATGCCCAAAGTTCCTCAGTGCTAATTTGGTCGAGTAGAGATTTTCCATCGTTAAAATTATTGCCTTGCTTAACAGCTTTCGGACCAATTTCTTCCACCCTGTCTCTAAGATCCATTACTATCTTTCTGGGAGAAAGTTTTTTACCGGTAATATTTGCCGGACAAACCGATGTGCATCGCCCACATTCAGTGCAAGAAAAAGCATCAAGCAGGTTTTTCCAATAAAGGTCTTGTGCATCTTTGGCTCCGAATTGATTTGTTTGCTCTATTGAACAAGGGTCTGCAGAGGGAAGGTTAAGCATTATTTTAACCTCATTGGTAACGCAAGGTATATTCATCATTTTTCCTAAAGGAGAAAATTTCGAATAATAAACATTGAAAAAAGAGAAGAAAATGTGAAGGTGTTTTGAAAAGGTAACATAGTTCATGAAAATTAAAACTCCAATTATATGAAACCACCAGCAAAATCTTTCAATAAAAATCAATGTACTTTCCGACATCCCGGAAAACAAAGGAGTAAGATACCCGCTAACAAGGAAGGCTCCAACCTTAGGATAATGCTCATTTCCAAATGATTGAATCACAGTATCAGTTGCATTCATAATTAAAACTGAACACATAAGTAGAATTTCAGTAATAAGAATAATATTTGCATCTGATCTTGGCCATGTGGTCATTTCCTTGTTCCAAAAACGTTTTAGTTTAATGATATTCCTTCTTCCAAGAAAAATCACGCAGGCAATTATAACTGATAATGCAAAAAGTTCAAAAACGGCTATCATCATTGGATAAATATCTCCAAGAAAAGATAGCGATCTGTGAGTGCCAAAAACGCCATCAATTGTAATTTCAAGCATTTCAACATTAACAATAATAAAACCCCAGAATACAAAAGCATGAAGCAATCCTACTAATGGATTCTTAAAGATTTTTGATTGCGCTATTGCAATTTTAAGAACACGTGCAACTCTTTTAAACCCGAATTTAAGTTTTAGAGGTTTAGCAATTTTGATGTATTTATAAATTCTGTATAACCTGTAGAAAAACAAGCCAAATGCAGAAACAAAAGCCAGTGTAAAGACAATTTGTTCTATCATGATAAAAAAGTTAAAATATTAAACTGCTACTTATATGCAGGAATTCCTGTAATATCGTGACCGGTAATTAACAAATGAACATCATGAGTTCCTTCATAAGTTATAACTGACTCAAGGTTCATCATATGTCTCATTATTGGGAAATCACTAGTAATACCCATAGCACCAAGCACTTGCCTAGATTCTCTGGCGATATCAAGTGCCATTTTTACATTATTTCTTTTTGCCATAGAAACATGGAAAGCTGTTTCTTTACCTTCATTTTTAAGGACACCCAGACGCCAAGCAAGAAGTTGAGCTTTAGTTATTTCGGTAATCATTTCAGCTAATTTCTTTTGCTGAAGTTGGAAAGAACCTATAAATCTATCGAATTGTTTACGTTCAAGAGAATATCTTAATGCTGTATCATAGCATTCGCAGGCAGCACCAATAACGCCCCATGCAATACCATAACGAGCTGAATTTAAACACATTAGTGGGGATTTCAAACCTTTCGTTTTTGGCATTAAATTTTCCTTGGGAACCTTAACATCATCAAAAACCAATTCGCCGGTAACAGAAGCACGCAACGACCATTTTCCGTGAGTTTCAGGAGCAGTAAACCCTGGCATACCCTTTTCAACTATTAGCCCTCTAACAATGCCTTCTTCATCTTTTGCCCAAACAATAGCAATATCTGCAATGGTAGAGTTTGTAATCCACATTTTTGATCCATTAAGAAGAAAATGGTCTCCTTTGTCAACAAAATTTGTTTTCATACTTCCAGGATCAGAACCATGATTTGGCTCAGTAAGTCCGAAACATCCTATTAAGTCAGCCTTTGCTAATTTTGGCAAATACTTTTTCTTTTGTTCTTCAGATCCAAAAGCGTAAATAGGGTACATAACAAGAGATGTTTGAACAGATGCCGTAGATCTAACCGCAGAATCACCTCTTTCCAGCTCTTGCATAATCAAACCATAACTAATATAATCAAGACCAGCTCCGCCATACTCCTGAGGAATGAATGGTCCAAAAACACCTATTTCACCCATCATTTTCATTAGATGCATTGGTGCTTGATGTTTCTGATTCGCTTCCTCAATAATAGGTTTTACCTCTCTGTTAACCCAGTCGCGAACTGAATCTCGAATTATTTTATGTTCTTCTGTTAATAGTTCATCTACTAAATAGTAATCAGGATGTTTGTACTGACTTGCGCTCATGTGAGTTAGATTTAAGATTGAAGATTATAAGATTTAAAGATTATGTTTTTCTTATGTATGAATAATTACAAAAAATATATTCTGCCCTTACTTTTTAATGTCGGCAAAAATAAAACTTTTAAATGAATTAGAACACTTATTTAATTTATAAATATGAACAGTTTTTTCATTAAACAGGGCTTCAAAACTAATATTTATACGTGCCGTTTTCAGTAATAATTGTTAGTTTTTTAGAATCAGACTTTTCACAATGGCCGATAATTTTTGCATCAAGTTTAAATTCTTTACATATATCAATTATTTCTTTTGCATATTGCTCTTCAATATAAATTTCCATCCTGTGTCCCATGTTAAAGACATTATACATTTCACTCCAGAAAGTACCCGATTCCTTTTTAATAAGTTCAAATAAAGGCGGAACAGGAAATAAATTATTTTTAATTACATGAATATTATCAACAAAATTCATGACTTTAGTTTGAGCTCCTCCACTGCAATGGATAATTCCATGAATATTGTGTCTGAATTCATCCAAAACCTTTTTCATCACAGGTGCGTATGTTCTGGTTGGAGACAATACAAGTTTACCTGCATTAACAGGCACACCAGTAATCGTATCTGTAACAAGTTTGCTACCAGAATAAACTATATCTGCATCTAAATCATTGTCAAATGTTTCAGGATATTTTTTTGCATAAACCTTTGAAAAAACATCATGACGAGCAGATGTAAGCCCGTTGCTTCCCATTCCTCCGTTATATTCCTTTTCATATGATGTTTGTCCGTATGATGATAGCCCAATTATAACATCTCCCGGTGAGATTTTCTCATTTGTTATAACATCCGATCTTTTCATTCTTGCGGTGAAAGTTGAATCAACAATTACAGTTTTTACAAGATCGCCAACATCAGCAGTTTCACCGCCTGTAGAGTAAATATTAACTCCATACTTCCTCATACTTTCAAGAAACTCTTCAGAGCCTCTGATAATTTCAGAAATTACTTCACCCGGAATAAGTTTTCTGTTTCTGCCTATGGTAGATGACATAAGAATATCGTTGTAGCACCCAACACAAAGTAAGTCGTCTAGATTCATCACAATAGCGTCCTGAGAAATACCTTTCCAAACAGAAATATCACCTGTTTCTTTCCAGTATATATAAGCCAGAGAGGATTTTGTTCCTGCTCCGTCGGCATGCATTATATTGCAATAATCATTATCATTTCCTAAAATGTCGGGAATTATTTTGCAGAAAGCTTTTGGGAAAACACCCTTATCTATGTTTGCAATTGCTTTATGAACATCATCTTTAGATGCTGAAACACCACGTCTGTCGTACTTTAGTTTATCTGACATAAAAATTCACAATTAATTTTTTAGCATTGAATTAACTCTTTCCAGCTTTCCATCAACTTCGGCAGGTTTTATCCCTAATATCTTAGCAATTAAAGGATACAAATCAACAAGTTCGAATGCAGCTTGAGAATAATCTACTTTAAAACTAGGGCCAATGGCATAAAAAACTGTATGCATATCTTTATTTGCATTATCCCAACCGTGACCTCCGATATAAAATCGGCGGGGGTCTCCTATCTGGACGCTCCAGCTTGAATCAGCCAAAACTACCAAATCACGAATACGCTTGCTTTTCCCATAATTTAAGCGCTCGGGTATTTCAGTTTTCTTCCAGACTTGAATATTTTCAATATTACTAAGGATATTATAAACAGAATCCAACATTCCTTCAATCGGTTCAATTGAAAAAACAGGATTGCTACCTTGATAGTGTTTAATTAAGCTTTTATCAATATAATCAAGAATATCAATATTTCTATCCAGCGAAGTTGTTGTCATACCATGATCTGAAGTTACAATCAGATTTACCATAGAGGCATGCGGCAACTCCTTGATTCCGGCAATCAAAACACCAACAAGTGAATCAAGTTGTTGAACCAATAAATCAATTTCAGGGCTATCCGGACCAAATGTGTGTCCCTGACTATCAGGCTCATCAAAATAAAACATAACAAGTCTTGGTCTAGTTTCCTTAGGCAAATTAAGCCAATATATAACAGTATCTATTCTTTGTTCATAAGATATGCTATGATCATATCTTTTCCAATATTTTGGCTGCACACCTTTGATAGGCAACTCAGAACCTACCCAAAAAAAAGATGCAGATATAACCCCTTGATTTTCGGCAGTAACCCATATTGGCTCACCGAAATAAAAATCAGGATTCTCTACTGCACTTCTGTTTCCTAAGGAATATCGCAATCTGAGATCAGGGCAATAAAAATAATTGTCGACTATCCCGTGGTTATCAGGATATAGGCCGGTGGCCATTGTATAATGATTTGGGAATGTTTTGGTAGGAAAAGCAGGTATAACAAACTCTGCTTTAACTCCATTCTGTGCGATATAATCCAGATTAGGAGTTGGCACCCTTTCTGCATAATCCCATCTAAAACCATCCATAGAAAGTACAACCAAATAATTATCTTCTAATTCATTTGATTGACTAATGGAGTAAAAAGGAATAAAAATCAAAAGAGCGATAATAAGGCTATAACTTCTGATTGCTTTCATACTTTAAATTATAATTGAATAATAATCAACAAAAATAACTATTTGAATGGGATAAAAAGCCGAAAAAAACAAAAAAGGGTTATCAAATTGATAACCCTTTAGTCATATATAAAACTTAGAAACTAAACAACACCTTGGTCAATCATAGAATCAGCAACTTTAATAAAGCCTGCTACGTTAGCACCTTTAACATAGTTGATAAATCCGTCAGATTCTTTACCATATTTCACGCAAGCTTCGTGAATATTTTTCATAATGTTATGAAGTTTTTCTTCAACTTCTTCTGCAGACCAGTTAAGTTTCATAGCATTCTGAGTTTGTTCAAGACCTGAAGTTGCAACACCACCTGCGTTAGCAGCTTTACCAGGGCCATAAAGAACTTTATTTTTCAAGAAAACTTCCATAGCTTCCGGAGTACAAGGCATGTTTGCACCTTCAGAAACAGCAATAACGCCATTATTAACAAGATTTTGAGCATCTTGACCGTTTAGTTCGTTTTGGATTGCACATGGGAATGCAAGATCGCACTTAACTTCCCAAGGACGTTTACCTTCGAAGAACTGAGCATTAGGGAATTCGTATGTATAAGGTTTAACTATATCTTGATTTGATGCACGTAGTTCAAGCATATAATCAATTTTTTCGCCTGAAATACCGTCTGGATCATAAACATAACCGTCAGGTCCGCTGATAGCTACTACTTTTGCACCCAGTTGGTTCAATTTTGTAACAGCACCCCAAGAAACATTACCAAAACCAGAAACACATGCAGTTTTTCCTTTTAGTGATTCACCGCGAGTTTTTAGCATTTCTTCAGCAAAGAAAACAGCGCCAAAACCAGTAGCTTCAGGACGAATTAAACTTCCACCCCAATTTCTACCTTTTCCTGTAAGAACACCGTGATGTTCGCCAACAATTTTCTTGTACATACCAAACATGTAACCAAGTTCACGTCCGCCAACACCAATATCACCAGCAGGAATATCCATATCAGGGCCAATATATTTGTAAAGCTCGGTCATGAAAGCCTGGCAGAAACGCATAATTTCAGCCTGAGATTTACCTTTTGGATCAAAATCGCTACCACCTTTTGCACCACCCATAGGAAGTGTTGTAAGGCTGTTTTTGAAAATTTGTTCGAAACCTAAGAATTTAAGTCCATCTTCAGTTACACTAGGGTGAAAACGTAAACCACCTTTGTATGGTCCGATAGCGTTGTTGAATTGTACGCGGTAACCTCTGTTAACATGTACTTTACCTTTATCATCAACCCACTGAATTTTGAATTTAATAACTCTGTCAGGTTCAACTATTCTTTCGATGATGTTTGCAGCCTCATACTTAGGATTTTCTTTCACAACATCTTCAATAGTTTCTAAAACTTCTCTCACTGCTTGTAAGAACTCATGTTGTCCCGGATTTCTGTTCTCCAGATCTGATAATATTTTCTCTAAATTCATAATGCAAAAAATTTAATAGTTTGTAAAAAAAGGGTGATTTAATTATTACTATAACAGTTTGAATTTGAGTGCGAAATTATATCATATTTTTAACTTAAAAAAGCCTTTTCAATAAATTATTTTTCCGGTTTCAAAACAACTCCGGTTTTCTTTCTGCCGTCTATTTTAACTGTAATTTGTTTATTAAACCTAACATGCCTAATATATTGATTTTCAAACATCGGCTTCGCATTATTTAAAAATTCTACATCATAAAAACCATCATTTATAAATGGATTTACAGAAAAATATCCAACATGGAAAGAAGTCAGATTTTGAAAGAAATGAGTTCCTTGGCTAAAATCTATTCTGAAGTTTTTCAAACTAGACTCGACTATCAATCTGGCAGAAGAAATATTAGACCATTTAACCGGCACCCCAAGCCACGGATCGCTAGACCCCCAACGTCCTGGTCCAACTAGTATATAATTTTTCTTTTCCGCAGTAAACTTGCTGTTTATCTTATCAATTACATCGGCAATAATGTTGGTATCTGCAGGGTTGAATGCTTCAGGTTTCACATATACTATATCAAATAAGTTGCTGATAATTCCATTTCCTAATGCATGATTACTTGAAATAATTGATTTGTCAATATCTTCAGGTGTAATTGTAACGAGATTTTTTTCATGAGTTTCAACAATTGGTCTTATTTGAAGAAAATAAAACGTTTGAGGTGTATTGTCAGGAACATCCATATCAACTGCAAACTCAATTTCCACTTCATTATTCATTTCTTGCTTGCCAAGCTTCAAAATAGTATTAAGAATTTCACCTAATGGAAATGCATTATATTTCAAAATATTAGCAAATGTTATTAGTTTTTTCCCTTTATCATATATCCCATCGCGAATAATATGATCTTCATAGTCGAATGTAGAAGCAACAAATCTAAGTGATTTATCATTTTCAGCTTCTTTAATTCTCCCCTTAAACAGATTCACAGATTCATCAACCGAAGGGCGAAATTTATCTGAATCCAGATATAAAGCATAAAACTCTTTCTGACTATCAGTAAGTGCGATATCAACACTCGACAATAAAAGAGCTTTTTGAGGGTATTTAGGGCAAAATCTTAAGGAAACTCCACCTTCAACAACAGTTTTACCAAGTCCAAATGCGATATTTGCAGTGCCATCACCATACTTTTCAGGATCTATTGGATAGAAATTTACTGATCTCGCAACTCCTGATACCACAGGATAAAATTTGTCGCCATATGCATTTCCTGAAATTTCCTGAATTATAACGGCCATTTTTTCCTCATCAATAACGTTGGTTGTGGCACCAATATATGCTTTTGATTCTTTATAAAAAACAGAAGCATAAACGCATTTGATAGCTTGTTCGAGTTGAGTTGTCCTAACCTCAAGATCTTCATGATTATTTGCAATCATAAAAGTAGAATATACTCCCGCAAAAGGCTGATAATGACTATCTTCCAATAAACTTGAAGACCTAACTGCAAGAGGTTTTACAAAACATTCAAGAACTTGATCAATAAACTTTCTCATTCTGAATGGAGTATGAGCGCTTGCAAATCTCTCCATAATTAAATTATCAGAGGCATCCGACATGGCAAACTCATACAAATTGTTTTCCTCCATAAATTCTACAAAAATATCTGTAGTAAGAACAACAGTGCGCGGGATTGTAACAATGATGTCATCCCACTTGTACATTAATTTGTGCTTTTTTATTAAGGAATCTATAAAAGCCAGGCCCCTGCCCTTTCCACCAAGCTGTCCTTCTCCGAGTCTTGTATAAATGGCATATTCATCAATGTGGCTGGCAATTATGCCTAAGCCTTTCTTTCTTCTATAATTGGCAATTGTATCAATAAGATAATTTCTTATCTCTTCCACATTGTTAAAATCATCTCTACTTTTATCGGCAAATATTGAGGCAATTGCAAACAAAGCCCTTGCTTTCAACCATCTTGAGAAGTGGTTGTTAGAAACGTGATATTCAAGAGTATCAGCAGGAATGCTCGCTAGTTTTACCTGCAATGAATGAAGATTATTCGCTCTATCTACTTCATTTTTTGTAATAGGGCTTTTAAAAACAAAGTCACCAAAACCATAATTTTCTTTAATATAATTCCTTAATTCAAGAAGAAGAGTTTTAGAATACTTGTGTATAAAGGCAACACCCATTTTATCGATGCCAAGGCTAATAGGGTCTTGCGACGATTGTAGGATAATTGGCATATTAGGAGTTTCCTTTAAAACTTTTTGAGCTAGCTTTATTCCTGCTTTATTATCTTTTTTACCATTGTGGGGATATCTAATATCTGAAATAACACCCAAGAGATTGTGCTTATATTTATTATAAATAGCAATAGCATCTTCATAATTTTTTGCTAATAAAATTTTCGGGCGAGCTCTCATTCTTAGGGTTTTCCTATGCTCATTTAACCCCTCAATCATCAGCTCATTCGTTTGTTCGAAAAGTACCTGGTAAATTGTTGGTAAATATGATGAATAATATCTGATTGAATCTTCCACAAGCAAAATTGCCTGAACTCCCATTTCAAGAATATCATATTCCGCATTCATCTTATCTTCAATAAGTTTGATAATTGCAAGCAGAAGATTAGCATTTCCAAGCCATGAAAACACGTAATCAATGGAACTTAAATCTTCCTTTGAAAGTTTTTGAGATACTTCTCTAGAGAAATGAGTTAAAACAACAATCGGTATTTTAGGATACCTCTTTTTTACCATTTTTGCCATTTCAAAAACATCTATCTTTCCGATATTAAGCATTGAAATAACAAGATCGAATTTTTTCTTCTCTAAAAGTTCAAAGGCCATTTCAGCAGAACTAGCCTGAGTAAACTGAGGAGGATATCTTAAGTTTTTAGAAGTATATTCGAGGAAAATTCTTTCGTTAATTCTACCATCTTCTTCAAGCATAAACGAATCATAATTGCTGCAAATAAGCAAAACATTAATAATTCTTTCTTGCATCAACACCTCATGATCTACCTCAATGAAATCATATCTCTCGGTTGAATATTGAATATTGTATTTGGGTTTTTCTTCAGATAAATAATTTTGTGCATCCATATTTTAAATATTGTTTTCTTCAGATTCATTGCTGAAATAAATTAAAGAAGCTTTCTTTTTGCCATCCATAATAACTTCTAAAGGCTTTTCGAACCTAACATGCTTGAAGTACTTAGTTTGATTAACAAGCTTAGCCTCTTTAAGTTTTTCCCAATTAATAAAATCTATCAGATCGTTGTGTTTTACTGAAAAGTATCCGACATTCATTGAAATAACATTGTGGAAAAAATGAGAGCCTAAAGATGCATCAAGAGGGAAATCTTCTAAACTAACTTCAACAATTATTTTGGCATTTGAAATTTGCGACCAAGCAACAGGTATTCCAATAAACTTATCTCTAGTACCCCACCTACCCGGACCAATAAGAATATATTTTCTTCCTTCCTTAACCATCATAGAATTCAGTTCATCTATCTCAACTCTCATTTTTTCAGTTTTGAGATTGTCGAAAGACTCGATATCGATATAAATTACATCGTGCAAATCATTAATTATACCATTGCCCATTCCGTTATCAGAGTATAGCAATAACCTTTCATTTTCAATTTTATCAATTTTAATATCCGCAGAATTAACGTTTTTGATAAGTGGTTTTATTTGAAGCAGATAAAAAGAAGCTTTTCCATCCTTATTCTTGTTAAGGTCAATTGCAAATTCCATTTCAATTGGAGTTCCCATTGATTCGGAAACAATATCCAGAATTACTTCAATAGACTTTGCAAGAGGAATATAATCGTACTTAAGAATGTTGGCAAAATTAAGTACTCTTGGTCCGGGTTGTGTAATCCCTGGTATCGTTCTTTCATTGGAAATGTCATAAACACTAGCACAATGCTTTAGAGTTCCGTGTTTTTCAGCCTGATCAATCTCAAGTTTTATAAGCCCAACATCCTCACCTTCAAGAAAATTTAGTTGTTTTTTACTTAAATCTATTGCATAATAATGAACCTGTGAATTTTTGAATAGTTCTTTGGGGGTATACATTTCAAGCTGAGGATGAACCGGTGAAAACCTATAAGTTTTTTCCCCTTCTACAACATACTTTCCAAGACCAACTGCAACAACAGCAAAACCTTCATCAGGTTTCATATATGAAAATGGATAAAAATTATAAGATTGTGCAACACCACTAATATGAGGATAAAAATAGTTATCATATTGATTACCAACAACTTCTTGAATGGCAATAGCCATCTTTTCTTCTTCTATTTTATAATTTACAGCCTGAAAATAAGCCTGAGCTGTTGGAGAAAATATTGAGGCAAAAACCATTTTAATTGCATTCATCATTTGCTCCAACCTTACTTCAAGATCAGGGTGATTATTAGGAAGTAAAAATGTATCAAAAATACCTGCAAATGGCTGCATTAGCGAATCTTCAAATAAACTTGAAGATCGAATTGCCAGTGGTTTATTTATTACGCTAAGATAACTTCTAAGTTTCTTAACCAATCCATCTGAAAGTTTGCCCTCAAAGAAAAGTTTTTTAAGATGCTCATAGTTCGTTTCTTTATATATTTTATCATAAAGATCATTGCTGTGTATAAACCTTTCAAATTCTTCTGCTCCAATAATTGAGGTTCGGGGAGAAGTAATCCTTATATCAGAAACAAGTTCATTAAAATCAAAATTATTTATTAGCATATTAATAAACGCTAATCCCCTGCCCTTACCTCCAAGAGATCCCGGAGCAAGCCTCACAATATTAGAATCGTCGAGAATGGCTGACTCTTCAAAATTTACAACTTTACCTCTTTTTTTATCATGAATGCACTGCTCAACAATATCAATCAGATAATCCCTTAAACTGCCCGGACTTGTGAAATCTTCAACCTTTAGAGGTTTAATTTTTTTTGCAATTTGAATCTCTCCCCTTGCCATAAGCCAATGCGAAAAATGATTCTTTTTAGCATGGTAAATTAAAGAATTTTCAGGAATAGTTTTCAAATGCTTTTGGAATTCGCTCATTGACTTTGCAACGGCAATATCCTTCCTCCCTGATTCATCTTTATAAACAAAATTTCCAAATCCAAGAAAATAATTAATAAAACTCCTCAAATCTTGTTTTAAAGTTTCAGAATTCTTATTAATAAACGTAGTTCTAAGCTCATAAGCTTTTTGAGCATTTTCAAGATCTGATGATTGAAGAACAGTTGGCAAGTCGGGTATTTGAGATTTTACATAACTAACTAATGACAATCCTGCTTCATCATTACATAAACCTTCCTTCTCAAATTTAACATCTGAAATAACGCACAACAGATAATCTTTGTACCTGTTAAAAACATCGACTGCTTCTTCATAGCTGGAAGCAAGCAAAATCTTTGGTCTTGCTCTCATCTTGAGAAGTTTATATAATTCATCGGTATTTACTTCTTCAATAAGCTGCCTAGTTTGTTCAATCACAATGCTATAAAGTATCGGCAGATATCTTGAATAGTACTTTGCAGAATCCTCAACCAAAAGAATTACTCTAACCAAACCAATTGATATATCGTTTTCGACATTCAACATATCTTCCAGATATTTGACCATTGCGAGGAATACATTAGAATCTCCGTTCCATACAAATAACTTATCAATAGAATTGATTACCTTATTTCCGTCTTCAAACAGGGAGATATCACTATTATTATTAAGAAGAAGAAACACAGGTAAATTGTGGTAGATCTGTTTAATAATGCGGCTTAATTGAATAGGAGTAGTTTTATCAATACCCATCATCACGATAACAAGATCATAGTGCTTTTCTTGAAGCTTCTCTAAAGCCTCTTCGGGAGTCGAAACCCCTGTAATTCTTGGCGCCGATGAAAGATTTAACTGAAAGTATTCGCCTGTAACTTGCTCAAAAAATTTGCCTTCTTGTTCAATAATAAACGCATCGTAAAGATTTGCCACAAGAAGTATTTCTCTAACCTTAACCTGCATAAGGTCGTGATAAATATCTCTGTCGGAATTATGTTTTTTAAGAAATCGTTGCAGCAACTGCCTGCTCATTGCAGCATGAGATGTTCTCTCTTTTTCTTCCTCAGTTTCCTCTACTTCTTTTTTTATAGATTTTTTAAGAAGCTCTTTTCCTAAAATTGTATTTAAGTGTCCGGAAATTAAGCTTGCGAGGTTATTTATCAGGTTTCTTTCTTCAATTAAGAATGGACCTTCATCGGCATCCGGACATTTTTTTGTATAATAGATTTCTATTGCACCTTCTTTACCGTCTAATGTTTCAAATCCCTTTCTAAGCATCCAAGGAGTTTTCTTAAAGCCTGAATCACTAATAAAATCTTCATTACCATATTTGATTTTTGAGACAGTGATATCTACAAACTGCATCGCTGGCGGGATAATAGAAACAATTTCCTTAAGCATTGAAGGAATAGATTTGTCCTCTTTTAGAATAGCTGTTGTTTTATTAATAGCCGAAAGCTCTTTAAACCTTTCCTGCTTTTCAGCGATTATTTTTTGAATTTCCTCTTGGGAAATATACATAGGCTCATCATTTTTCAAGCTTTCTTCTTGCTCAGCATTATAATCATTATAATTTTCAGTTGCCATTATTAATTGTATTGGGGATAAACAAATTTTTCAGCGCTGATAAAATTAGCAAAAAATATCTTTTCAAATAAACTTTATTGCCAATAGCAAAAAAAATGACATTTCAAAGAAAATTGCAATTTTTTTTTATTTTAAAAAAATTTCAATAGGCGCTTTTTTTATGTATAAAATTGTTATGAAAATCAACCAATCAAAGGAAATTAAAAAATTAGTTTTCAATTATTAATTTAAAAACCAAATACTATGAATGCACAAGTAAAAAAATTTATGGATTATGTAATTGCCAAAAATCCGGCAGAAAGAGAATATCACCAAGCCGTTGAAGAGGTAGTACAAACTATTATTCCATTCATTGAAGAAAACCCTAAGTACAAAGCTGCGAAAATTCTTGAAAGAATAATTGAACCAGAAAGGGTATTGATGTTTAGAGTTCCCTGGATAGATGACAAGGGTGAACTTCAGGTAAACAGAGGATTTCGTATAGAGATGAACAGTGCCATCGGCCCATACAAAGGCGGGTTAAGATTTCACCCAACTGTAAACTTGGGTATATTAAAGTTTTTGGCTTTTGAGCAAGTATTTAAAAACAGTTTAACTTCTTTGCCATTAGGTGGTGGTAAAGGTGGTAGCGATTTTGACCCAAAAGGAAAAACAGACAATGAAGTTATGCGCTTTTGCCAAAGTTTTATGACAGAACTGTCAAGGCATATCGGCCCTAACACCGACGTTCCTGCCGGTGATATTGGAGTTGGCGGACGTGAGGTTGGATATATGTTTGGCCAGTACAAAAGAATTCGCAATGAATTCACAGGTGTTTTAACAGGTAAAGGTTTGGAATACGGTGGAAGTTTAATACGCCCAGAAGCCACCGGATATGGTTGTGTTTACTTTGCACAAGAAATGCTTGCAACAATAAATGAAAGCTTTAAAGGAAAAACTGTTGCAATTAGTGGATCAGGAAACGTTGCTCAATTCGCTGCTGAAAAAGTTATTGAATTTGGTGGAAAACCAGTTACTTTCTCTGACTCCAGCGGATACATATACGACAAAGATGGAATTGACTCAGAAAAACTTGCATTTTTAATGGAGCTTAAAAACGTAAAAAGAGGAAGAATTCGCGAGTATGCAGACAAATATGGTTGCAAATATGTAGATGGAGTTTCAAGACCTTGGGCTGAAAAGGTTGATATAGCTCTTCCTTGTGCCACTGAGAATGAAATTAATGGAGAAGAAGCTAAAATGCTTGTAGCCAACGGATGTATTTGCGTTTCTGAAGGAGCAAACATGCCTTCAACTCCAGAAGCTGTTGATGTATATTTGGAAAATAAAATTCTTTATGGCCCTGGTAAAGCTGCAAATGCGGGTGGTGTTGCAACATCCGGACTTGAAATGAGCCAAAACTCTTTAAGAATGTCGTGGACAAGAGAAGAAGTTGACCAAAGACTTCACACAATTATGGTAAACATACATAAAACATGCGTAAAATATGGTAAGGAGGGTGACTTTATCAATTACGTTAAAGGTGCCAATATTGGTGGATTCGTTAAAGTTGCTGATGCAATGATTGCACAGGGACACGTTTAATACCTGTTTCCAGGCACAGAAAAAGGGGCTTTGCCCCTTTTTTTTATGCCAAATCAGCAAATTGGCATTTTCAATTTATTATGAACATACAAAAAACAAAACCAATTAAAACCATTTTAAAAAAATAAACTAATTTAGTTGAATAATATCTTGAAAAACGAATTTTTCATAACCAACTCAAATACAAAAACATATGAGCCAAAAAGAAATTGACCTAATTGAATTATTTAATAAGTTTATAAAATTCGTAATCAAAAACTTTTGGTTTTTACTCATTTTCTGCATTATCGGCATTGCAGCAGGATATGGCTATACCAAAATTAAAAAATCGGAGTTCATTTCTACAGGTATATTTTCTACATGGATTGAAGAAGATTTGATTGTTCAGCTTATGAACATTATGCAAAAACAAATTGAGAATAATAATCATGCAAACATGAGTAAAAGATACGATCTTCCTTATGATGAAGTTAAAAATATTACATCTATAGAATATAGCATTCCTGAATCAAAATTGCGCCCTTCTCAAGACCCAAAATCTATTGGATATTTAGAAAAAAGAATATATGTGTCAGTGGAAGTATATTCTAGCGACAAAGAATCATTATTGCATATTGAAGACTATTTTAATAAATATTTCAACAATAATATAAATCTCCATAAAAGAGCGCAACAAAGAAAAAACATTTTAGAGCTGCTTGAAAAAGAGATTGATTACGAGATAGATACACATAAAAGTCGAAATTCAAGTTTCAACGATAAATCTCACCAAAAAAGCTCAATTCTTCTGGTTAATTACAATGTTAAAGATTTATTAGATTTAGTGAAACTGAAATATGATATTGAATTTGAGATTGAGAATGTTAATATTATTAGAATTGAGCAAAGCTTTACAAGACCAGTTGAGATAAAGAAATCTACAATGAAAATTCTATTAATGTCATTTGCTGTGTTTTTTATCTTAGGACTTGTAGTAAAAACTTTAATTAATTTAAGAAAAACAGCTCAATAGCTTATTTCAATATTTTATTATAAAAGTCAACCAGCTTTTTTTCCTGGCTAAGCCATGTCTTGCTAAGCATTATTTTTTTCGACTCAGCTTCTACTCTTGGTTTTTCTTCGACATAATTATTCTTTATCTCTGATATCTTTCTCGCCAGTTCTTCGGGATTTTCAGGATCAACGAAATGTGCATAATTTCCAAATTCTTGTTTCCACAAGGGAAAATTAGACATAATCATAGGCAGTGAAACTGAAATAAATTCAAAAGCCTTATTAGGTAATGAATTTATATTATTAGGAACACTTTTAAACATTACTATTCCAATATCTGACTTTTTAAGAATACTATAGCAGGTATTAAAATTTAACATCCCAAGATACTCAACTTTTTCCCAACCCTGCAAACCCATACAATATTTTTCAAACAAATCACTCTCCCATCTACCCATAAGTAAAAGCCTATATTCATCACTTAGGAAATTCATTGAAGCAACAATATTGTCAATTCCTCTAATTTTGGTTAAACCACCATTATAAACAATTAAAAACTTTTCTGGAAGCACTATATCGGATATTAAGTTTTCATCCTGAGATTCAATTTTCGGGTAATTAAAAATTGTTATTCTTTTATCATTTGCAAACTTCTCAGTTATGCTATCCAAAACAGATACAATACCTGAAATCTTCCTACAAGTTCTTTTTTCGTACAAATTATAAAAAAAAGATATTAGCTTTCTCAGAACAAAAGGCTTAATCCAAGGTTTAGATAAAATCTGCATTGGAACATCTTCATGACTGTCGTAAATAACTTTTTTACCTTTTCTCTGAAGCTTCTTTGCAAAAGGTAAAAGTTCAGGGTCGTGAAAATGATAAATATCAGCATTGATTTCCAATGCCTTTTTGTATATTTTTTTTCTAAACTTAAAAAACCTATATAATCGTCCTTTCTTCTGCGACTTTACACCAATAACATTAACATTATTATGAATGCCGTCTTTTGCGTCGGGTGCAACAAGGAAAACCTCAAATCCATTGTTGGCCAAGGAAATACATTGCTTTTGAAATATCCTTATATCATTCCATGGATGAACGCTCGTAAAATGACATACTTTTATCGGATTTCCCATATCATTATTTATTGTTGAATTTTATTATTTCTTCCGCTATTTTCCCTGATGCATCTCCATCGCCATATAGATCAACATTGAAATCAACACTAGAGTGAATTGAATTTAAATATGTCTCAAATATTTTCTCGGAATTTGCACCTGAAAGAATATTAAACCCATTATCAATAAGCTCAACCCATTCTGTTTGTTCCCTCATTGTAATAACATTTTTGCCAAAGAAAAATGCCTCTTTTTGCAAACCTCCGCTATCGGTAAAAACCATTTTACAGTTTTTAATAAGCTCTAACATATCAAAATATCCTACAGGATCTATCATATGAAAATTCACTTTAAGACCGGAATTTTCAATAATCTTCTTTGTTCGAGGATGCACAGGAAAAACTACAGGGATTTCGGAATTGACTTTATTCAGACCTGTAATAATATTTTCAAGCGCAATTGCATCATCAGTATTCTCTGCTCTATGAAAAGTTGTAAGAACAAATTCTTTTAAGTTAATCTTTTTAAAAACAGTTGCCTTCTCTTCACTTTTTTTGCTATAAAATAGTGCAGCATCGTACATAACATCACCTGTTCTAACAATCTTACAACCAAAATTATCAAACCCTTCATTTACAAGATTTAATACAGACCTCTCCGTTGGGCAAAACAAAATATTACTTATTCTGTCGGTAAGAATTCTATTAATTTCTTCAGGCATTTTCATATTATAACTTCTCAATCCTGCTTCAACATGTGCAACATCAATATGAAGTTTCGAAGCCGCCAAAGCTCCTGCCAAAGTAGAATTGGTATCGCCATATACTAAAAGCAAATTAGGGGATTCTGTCATTATTACTTTTTCAATTTCTTCAATCATTCTGCCTGTCATTGCTCCATGTGATAAAGAATTGATATGTAAATTATAATCAGGATGAGGTATTTCCATTTCATCAAAAAAAACATCCGACATGTTTTTATCAAAATGCTGACCCGTGTGAACTATAATTTCTTTTAAATTATCATGCTTGCTAATTGCTCTGCTCACGGCAGCGGCTTTTACAAACTGTGGTCTTGCTCCTACTATTGTAATAATTTTTATCATGTTCGAAATAAATTTCTTTTCTAAATTTTTTTATACAGATTTAAATAATGCTGAATTCAAGTCACAAATGCAACTTTTTGTTTAATCAAATTTAATGATAAAAATTCAATTGGTGATAAGAACCCCAATTTTTTTCTTGGTCTGTTATTTAACTTGTGTTGAACATATTGAATTTGTTGATTAGTAATATTTTCAAAAGAAGACCCTTTAGGAAAGTATTGCCTGATAAGCCCATTTATATTTTCATTAGCACCT
>JAGXRQ010000043.1 GCA_018335675.1 Bacteroidota bacterium
CTTTTTTTTGACGAGGAAAGCCAATTTAAACTTTATCCATCAGGACAAGGGGAAAGATAATTTCTTTCTCCTTTGTCTTGAAAAATATTATTTACTTTATATCCTCGTAAAAAGTTGCATTAATTACTTGAATTTAGTACTTATTACGACAGGCAGGCGCAAGGGTATAGTTTCTATGAGATGATGAGATAATTGAGGCTGAGAGTTAAAAACTAAAAGTGGAAAGAGAAATGTGCCAATATGCCAATGTGGTAATGTGCCAATGTGGCAATATGCCAATGTGATAATATGCCAATATTTGTGTCAAAATGAGGTGCAGAGCACCGATAACATCGATTGTGTAAACCGAAGAGCGTGATAACCTGCAAAAAGATATTAGTGTTATATTAAAAACGCTTTATTTTGTTTAAATTAAATATTTTAATAGCCTAAGTTTAATATTATTTTTACATTTGACATAATTTTGTGAGATATTGACTTATAGGATTTAGATTATTTGAATAACAAGTAAAAAGATAATGGCGAAAAAATTAAAAATAAATGTAAAAGGTACTGAAATTACCCTGCTTACACTAAATGAAAAAGATTTTATCAGCCTTACCGATATGACTGTTAGTTATAAAGAAGGTAGTGGCTTAATTGGTAAATGGGTTACTAATAAAAATACTCTTGAGTATCTTGGAATTTGGGAAAAAATAAACAATCCCAATTTTAATTACCCCGAATTCGGTGTAATTGAAAAAGAATCTGGAGTAAACAGATTTATAATGTCCGTTGGTCAATGGGTTGGTAGAACCAACGCTATGGGATTAATTGTGAAAGCCGGAAGATATGGCGGTACTTTTGCCCACAAAGATATTGCTTTCCACTTTGCTATGTGGTTAAGCCCTGAATTTCAGATTTATCTGATAAATGAATTTCAGCGGCTTAAAGAAATTGAATCTAAAGAATTAGGATGGAATGTTAGCCGCATTCTTTCAAAAATTAATTACCGTATTCATACCGATGCTATTAAAGAAAAACTGATTCCTGATAAACTGCCTCTGGATAAAATCCAACATGTTTATGCCTCGGAAGCTGATGTGTTGAACGTTGCTCTATTTGGCTTTACTGCAATGGAATGGCGTAATACCAATCCCGATAAAGAAGGTAACATGCGTGATTATGCAACTCTTGAGCAATTGGTGGTTCTGGCTAACTTAGAAAGCATGAATGCATTATTTATACGGCAACAGATATCACAACCACAGCGTCTTGTATTACTAAATGAGCAAGCTATTCAGCAAATGAAAAGTATTTTATCCGGGCCAGGATTAAACAAATTGCAATAATATAAAACTAAACCCTTTAGACATATCTATTTGCATCTAATAATAAAAACGCGCTCAAAATTGCTAAACAGATAATTGAATTATAACCAAATGGCTCAATCAAAAATAGAATGGACAGAAAGTACATGGAACCCTATAACGGGTTGTACTAAGATATCTGCCGGTTGTAAGTTTTGCTATGCTGAAGTAATGGCAAGGCGTTGCCCAATAAATGAAGAATGGGTGCTCGATATAAAAGAGCAATGCCAAAACGCCAAAGTGGCATTTTACTTTAAACAATGGGGCGGCACCAATAAAAAGAAAGCCGGCAAAATGCTCAATGGTAAAATGTATATGGAAATGCCTGAGTTTGGGGATGTGTATTAAAGCCTGTTCAACAATAGGAAACCTATGGGGAATGTTCAATTAAGTGTGTCATTTTTTATTGAAGTCAATTAAATTAATTCCAAAGCGAGAGAAAGGCCCCATTTCCCCATTTTATGAAATGTACCCAATCCTTACCCTATCCTTATAAAATGTTTCTTCTTTGCAGAATTCTATAATGTGCTTAATGTCAGCGGACTTTCCATGAATTGCCTCGTAAGTTGCAGTTTTTCTAACTATATTATCAATTTGTCCGCCGGAGAAATCAAACGGAGAAGAAAGAATTTCGCAATCAGATAATTTCAAACTTGGAATTTTTAATTTCCAGATCTTTGTTTTGGTTTTTATATCCGGTTTGTTAAACTCTATCTTAAACAAAAACCTTCGTTCAAATGCCTTGTCAATATTGTTAACCAGATTTGTGGTTGCTATTAAAATTCCATCAAAGTTTTCAAGTTCTTCAAGAATTATATTTTGAATAGTATTTTCTGTTTGTGCAACATTTGAGATTGAGCTATCTTTTCTCTTGGAAATAATTGCATCAGCCTCGTTGAAAAGTAAGATTGGTGTTCTTTTGCATTCTTGAGCAAAGGATTTATACTTTGTGAAAACCCTTTTTATCAGCTTTTCGCTTTCACCAAACCACATTGACTTGGTTTGACTTATATCAACCTTCATTATCTCACGATTTGTTTTTTTTGCTATTTGCAAAACGGATTCCGTTTTTCCTGTGCCCGGCGCTCCAAAGAGCATTACTGTTACACCATTAGGTAAGCCTTTATCTTTAAGCCTTTTCATGGTTTTTTTAAGGTTTACTTCTTTCAATAAGTTGTTTAACAAGCTTAGCTGTTTCATTTCCTCCTCGTGAAAAACAAGCTTTCTAGGAGTAATATCGGCAGGCATGATTACATCGTCCCTTTTTTGTTTGGTGTTATATAACTTAACATTGCACTCTGTAAGAATATTTATTGACTTTTTTGTCAGCTTTAAATCAGAGTTATTTAAAAACATAGCTTCAACAATTTCTATCAGATCATTTTTAATCAAATAATGCTCTCCTTTTAGCAACTCTTGAGTGTATTTCACCCTTTTTGAGGGGGTGTCGTAGAAATATTCAATCGTTTTGGAAAGATCTACAGCCTCATTTCCTGAGATTGTTTCCCAGATTAGATATAAATACAAAAAAGTATCCGAAGCAGAAAGCTTGAAGTTATATACTTTTTGTATTAGAGGAAAGTGACGGTTTTGAGATATAATCTTGTCTGCCTTATGTAAAAGCATTCGAGTGGAAATTTCCTTCTCGCTTCTTTGCTCCAGGATTGTGTTGAAGCTTTCAAGAACTTCAAAAAGATCATTGAAAACAAACTGAGCCACTTCCGGCATAGGCTTGCTCTCTAGTATTGCTTCTGAAATTTTTTCATTGATTGTAAGCTGATCATTAGCTCTTGCAAGATTTACCCTGTGTTGCGATCTTTGTTTTATAAATATACCACTATTGCAAAGTTGTTCAATGTCATCGCTATAATGGAGTAATTGCATTGGGTTACAGTCAAAGAATTTTATAAGGTCGTTATAGTCAACAGAATCGCCCTTGTAGTTAAGTGATAAAACAACAGCGATAAAAAATGCCTGCATTTTGGTTGTTCCAAAATATTCCGACAGCAACAGCAATTCTTTGTCAATCTTCTCGAAATGCTTAACGTTGAGTTTGCAATCAGTAGATTTTTCATATATCTTTCCTATACTGCTTAATACCTTTTGCTTAATATTTTCTTTCATCTTTGTAATTTTTGCACAAAGCTAAAAGGTAGGTGCGCCAAGAAATGTCGTGGTTGGTGTTTTTTTGAAATTTATAGGAATATATTTTGGTGTATTAGGCTTTTGATTTTAAGTTAATAGACATCTAATCATCTTAAATCGTGATGTTTACAACCCCCTAAAAACAAAAGGATTAGAAATTATCTTTCTAATCCTTTTCTGTACGTGGAGGTTTCGAGCGGATTCGAACCGCTGTAGGAGGTTTTGCAGACCTCTGCCTAGCCACTCGGCCACGAAACCATGATGTCAAATTTGAAGCGCAAAATTACTACTTATTCTTGTAATAGCAAAATGTTTTTTTAATCTTACTCATCTGTGTATTGAAAATATTATTCTATCAAAAAACTAAAATCCGAAACCCGAATATCAAAAAACGAAACAAATTCGAAAAAAATCAAATTCAAAATAAAAAAAACCACAAAGAGCACAAAGTTTCTCACAAAGGTCAAAAAGAGATTTAGATTAAATCTCTTTTTCTTTTTGCCCTTAGTGCATTCTTGGTGTACTTTGTGGTAAAAAAAACATAGAATTATTATTATATCTAATTACGAATTGGATACGAATTTACGAATTGAGAATTGTGTTTGCGAGAAACCCTCTGCGCAACTTTTCGTTCAAATATTTTGCGACCTTGGCGTGGAATTATTTCACTTGAAATCAGAAATCAAGGTTTTTATTCCTCGCAAAAACCGCAAAGAAGAATTCTCGCAAAGTTATGTGAAGAAAAGTGTAAAAAAACCTCATTGAACCTCTGTGTTCTCTGTGTCTCCGTGGTAAGAAAAAATCCGAAAAACGAATATCAAAAAACGAAACAAATCAGAAATTAAAAATCAAAAAAATCATAGAATACAACAAAATCAGTTAGATGGAAATTTAATTAGCATATTGGCATATTGACTCATTGGCACATTAACCAATCAACCAACCAACTTCTTCATACACTCCTCGCATATACAATCGGAATACTTTTCTTTGAGCAAATTGAGTTGCTCCTTGGTGAGTTTGTGATTCATGCACCAGCAATCTGCATTATGCAAACAGATAAATTCTTTTCCGCAAGATGGACATGTTTTCTTTCTGCTTCTTTCCGACTCAAAGCTTACTGCATGCATTTTTGAACCCATTGGTGGATTTATCTTTGACACTTTTATCTTTATTGTGTGTATTGTTGTAAATCTCAGCATTATGGCATCGAGAATCTTAGCACCCAAATGTTCCAGTAAATTACAACTCTCAGACATTACTTCGTTAATAATATTGTAAATCTCCTGGTAATTAACCGTGTCTTCAAGATTATCGGTCTTCTCACTTATGGCAGTATCTACTTCAATCTCAAGATTTACTATGAATTTGTTGCCGATTACTTTCTCTTCGGCAAAACAACCGTGATAAGCGAAGAATTCAATGTCTTCTAATATTATTTTTCCCATAGTAGTGGTTTTTAATATTGCAAAGATATTGTTTTTGTGGTTACAGAAGGGAGATAGAAGAGGGTATAGGGGTATAAGGGGTATAGGGGAGGGAAGCCGTCATCAGCTCCCCCTTTAGGGGGCTGGGGGGTAAGAAATGATTGATATAATTGCAAAGATATTGTTTTTGTGGTTACAGGAGGGAGATAGAAGAGGGACAGTTAAAAGTTAAAAACTAAAAGTGAAAAGTTAAAAGTGAAAAGCTGGAGCGAAGCGGTTTGGGGTCGCCATAATATCGAACGACTTTTACTGAGCGAAGTCTAACGTAAGTGAGATATCCCATTGTTCAGTGGTTCTGCATTTGTGTAATTTTCAAAAAAATGCTTATTAGCACACGGATGACGCTGATTTAACGGATAATCACAGATAAAAATCATTAGCAACCTGCGGAGCTCTTTGTATAATAGATAGGATTGAACAGCGCGATTGCGTTTGGGGTTGGGGCTTTTCACTTTTAGTTTTTAGTTTTTCACTTTTAGTTTTTAACTCTCAATTACATTATTTCATTGGCACATTATCTCATTAGCATATTGGCACATTATAACAAATCTTTTATACTTTTGTACTCTGTTTAAAAATTTCCTCATTATAACTCTATACTATGAATACCAACGAAAACAGTTCTGAAGAGAAGAAAGTTTCATTAAATTTTCTTGAACAAATTATTGAAAACGACATTAAAGAAAATAAAAGCGGGGGTAAGGTTCACACTCGTTTTCCTCCGGAGCCAAACGGTTATCTGCATATTGGACATGCGAAGTCGATTTGTTTAAATTTTGGGCTTGCAAACAAATATAATGGTTTGTGCAACCTGAGATTTGATGATACTAATCCGACCACTGAAAGTGTTGAATATGTTAATTCTATCAGAGATGATGTTCACTGGCTTGGATTCGACTGGGAAGAGCGTGAATATTATGCTTCTGACTATTTTGAAAAGTTGTATGAATACGCTATTTTCCTTATAAAAAAAGGCAAGGCTTATGTGTGTGAAATGACTGCTGAGGAAATTAGTGCAAACAGAGGTACTCCTCAGATACCAGGGAAAGAAAGTCCATGGAGAAATAGGTCGGTAAGTGATAATCTAAGCATTTTTGAACGTATGCGAAATGGAGATTTCCCTGATGGAACCAGAGTTCTTAGAGCTAAAATAGATATGGCATCTCCAAATATGCACATGAGAGATCCTGTGATGTACCGCATTATGCACGCTCACCATCACCGCACAGGAGATGATTGGTGTATTTATCCGATGTACGACTGGGCTCATGGGCAGAGCGATTATATGGAAGGAATAACCCATTCTATTTGTACTTTGGAATTTGAAGTTCACAGGCCTTTGTACGATTGGTTTTTGGATGAGCTTGAGATTAAAGATAACAGACCACGTCAAATTGAGTTTGCAAGATTAAATCTTACCTATACCGTAATGAGTAAGCGTAAACTACTTGAATTGGTTGGTGGAGCTTATGTTCATGGTTGGGATGACCCAAGAATGCCTACAATATCAGGATTGAGAAGAAGGGGATATACTCCTGCTTCCTTGCGCAATTTTGCCGAAAGAGTTGGTATTGCTAAGAGAGAAAATTTTATTGAAGTGGAGTTGTTAGAACATTGTATTAGAGAGGATTTGAATAAAAATTCTCCGAGAACAATGGCCGTTATGAATCCTCTTAAACTTATTATTACAAACTATGCTGAAGGTGAAACAGAAATTCTGCATGGAACTCTAAACCCTGAAGATCCTGAGTCAAGCACAAGACCTATTCCATTTTCAAGAGAGATTTTTATAGAAAAGGATGATTTTATGGAGAATCCTCCAAATAAGTTTTTCAGATTGTCTCCCGGCAGTGAGGTAAGGCTTAAGTATGCATATATAATTCGTTGCGACAGCTTTAAAAAAGATGCAAACGGTGAAATATCTGAGATTTATTGCACATATTTTCCGGAAACGAAAAGTGGCATGAACTCACTAAAGAAGGTAAAAGGTACTCTTCATTGGGTAAATGCAGCTGATTGTATAAAGGCAGAAGTAAGATTATACGACAGACTTTTTGTAAATGAATATCCTGACGAAACAGAAGAAGGTAAAGATTTCAAACATAATCTTAATCCTGATTCACTTGTTGTAACCACGGCTTATATTGAGCCACATGCCAGATCATATAAGGCTGGCGACAAATGTCAGTTCGAGAGAACCGGCTATTTTTGTGTTGATCCAGATACTACTGAATCCTTGATGGTATTCAACAGAACAGTATCTCTTAAAGATTCATGGAAAAAATAAAGTTTTATAGAAAAGCTTTATAAAGTTTTTGTTTTTTAAAAGTGCAGATTAAATATATTTTTTAATTTTGCAGCTCAAATTGTCCTGTGGTGTAATTGGCAACACGTCTGATTCTGGATCAGAAGAGTTTAGGTTCGAAACCTAACAGGACAACGCTGATTATCAACCCTTTGCGGATGTATTCTGCAAAGGGTTTTTATTTACCCGCTATTTCTTTTTCTGCTAAAATCTCTTTAGCTCTGGTGATTGCTTCATTTATATGGCCGTGGATATTGTGTTTGTCAAGTAGTTTGTAAATGCTGCTATCTAGCAATTCCTTCCTTACTTCGTGGTTTGCTCCTGATATGATAATAGTAGTTCCTTTGGATTTTAATATTTGGCACATTTCTTTAAGTCTGTTTACGCCTGTGGCATCAATAAAAGGAACATTTCTCATCCTAATAATTAGAATAGTAGGTTTTTGATGAGTGTCGGTAATAAGTTCACGGAACTTTTGCGCAGCGCCAAAAAATAAAGGACCGTTAATTTCGTACATAGTTATTCCTTCAGGTATATCGGGCAGTTCTTCTTCAAATAAAACCTCTTCAGTTTCTTCTCTTTCGCTTAGAAATTCTTTGGCATTTTTTATTGAAGTAGCTTCGCTCATTCGTTTCATAAATAAGAAACTTGCCAGTATCATACCAATTTGTATTGCCAGAATAAGGTCGAAAAATACAGTTAGAAAGAATGTTGTAAGCAGCACTATTACATCCATTCTGTTTCTTTTAAGCATAGATACAAAGTTTCTCCATTCTCCCATGTGCCAGGAAACAACAACTAGTATTCCTGCCAGGCAGGCCAAAGGTATCAGTTTTGCGATAGGGGCAAGAAGCAGCATAAGCAGCAGTAATATCAATGCGTGCACTATTCCGGCTATGGGGGTTCTGCCACCATTTTTAATGTTGGTTGCTGTTCTGGCAATAGCGCCGGTAGCAGGAATACCTCCAAACAGCCCGGAAAATATGTTTGCAGTGCCCTGGGCAACAAGTTCCATGTTTGATCGGTGTCGGCTCCCTATCATACCATCAGCAACAACGGCAGACAAAAGAGATTCAATGCCACCCAGAAGAGCTATTGCAATTGCAGGACCAATCAATGCTTTAATTGTTGATAAATTAATATCCGGAATTACCGGCATTGATAGTTTGTTTGGAATTTCGCCAAATTGGGATTCTATTGTTTCAACAGGTAATTTTAAAAAGTAAACCAACAAAGTGCTTAAGATAATGGCTACTATCGACCCCGGTATTTTTGTTGTTATTCGATAGAAATTAAAAGATATCAAAACTGTACCTAATGCAATTGCAAATGCAATCCAGTTTACTCCAGAGAAGTTTTCAAAATAAACAACCCATTTCTCGGTAAAGTCTGCCGGCAAAGAATCTATATTCAAGCCGAAGAAGTCTTTCATCTGTGATGAAAATATTATTACAGCAATACCACTGGTAAATCCTACAATAAGAGGGTAGGGAATGAATTTGAGGTAATTTCCAAGCTTTGCAAGTCCCATTGCAATAATCAGAAAGCCGGCCATAAATGTTGCAATGGTAAGTCCACCTACGCCATGTTCTTGCACAATTGCATAAACAATAACAATAAAAGCGCCGGTAGGTCCGCCAATTTGCACACGGCTTCCTCCAAGCGCTGATATAATTATTCCTGCAATAATGGCTGTGATTAGGCCTTTCTCGGGCGATACGCCTGAGGCAATAGCAAAAGCAATAGCTAGAGGCAAAGCAACAATGCCAACTATTATACCTGCAATTACATCATTAGAAAGTTGTTTTCTTGAAATACCTGATTTTATCAGGCTAACAAACATTGGAACAAACTCAGAGCTTTTCATCCTGTAGCAAATAAAACCGACAAAATGTTTTTGGAAGCGGCAAATTTAGTCAGTTTATTTGTCAATAGACAAAAAAGTTTTTTTAATCATCATTTTCCCTGCCGTTTTGCATCTCTTTATTTTTCAAAACCATAAGGTTAGATGCAGTAACAACAAGCGAAGCAACGCCAGCAATAGCAAGAATATAAACGAGTAAATCTCCGAAAGGAATCAAAAAGAAAAATACCACTGCAAGAAGTGTAGCCCAAACACCCATACACCATGGGCAAGTAATTATGAACTTAATAGTATTGAATACATAATAGTTGGGTCTTGATTTCACGAAATCTCTGAAAAACTTAAATATTTTTTCAAAAACCATAATCCTTGTAAGTCGATAGCTTGCAAAAGTTAAAATTATCAGCTCCTTAATATTTACATCTCTAATATTAAACCCTCTTAAGTGAAGCAAATAGCCTACAAATGCTAAAAGAGAAAAGTAAAAAAACAAAGAAATGAAATTGCTAGCATTCTGTCGAGTGTTTTTCATAGGGTTATTTTTGAAATTCAAGCTTAAAATTAGCAAATGGTTTTTATTCTACAACAAATAATTCAATAGCATGTTCATTGGTTAAAATCATGTTTGGAGTCCCGCTGTATTCAGTTACATTGCCACTTACACATATCTGTTGGTTTATAAGTATAACATGAGGTTCGTAACTAAAATTGACAACATTATCTTTAAATATTGTTACAGTAAAAACCTGATTGGGGAAGCTTTTGTCAAGATTTAAGAATACATTTCCTCTTCCCGATTTTCTGGCAGATACTACTGTTCCGCAGATGCTAACTCTTTTTGGGTTGTTTACTAACCTTTTTGCCTGGGTTGTATTGAAATGATTCCTTGGCAAAAGGTTCATCGCTATTGGTAATGCATCTCCCTGTTCAGCTGGGCTCATCCAAGGTAAAGGATTTTTTTGTGATTCAATTTTTGCTTGCAATTCGGCTGGCAGCTTATAAAAGAAATCTATGCCGGTTAGCTCTTCTAAGTAATCTATTGAAACAGCGTAATATTCAATTGGGTTTTCTGCAAGCTTATTCGGCATCAAAAAAGCTATACCCATTTCCCTTTCAAGGTCAACCGCAATCTTATAATGGTATTCAGGAATAGACACTTTATTTACTCCTCTTTCAATTCTTGGCAGATTATCTTTTAACACAGGTGCTGTGATAATAAACAACCTTGAATTTTCATTTCTTTGCACGTATGCACGAAACATATCTTCAAGTGAAGCCCAGCTAATTCTGTTAAAATCAGCAGTTTGTGGTGTTATGTTAGAATAATAGTAACTTTCAGACAGAGCTTTTTCCGACCATCTGAAATCAGCTGAAGGCGCCAGGTGTCCTCTGTCATAACCAAATCCATCAAATTTATAAGTACCGTCGGCTTGTTTTTCTCTTATAAAATAATCAGCTTCAACTGCAGTTCCACTCTTAACTTTTGAGTCTGTTCTAAAATCGTTACTTCTTACTACATTACCTTCCACGATATCGTATGTGATGATATGAGCAACCCATTTAGCATTTTTATGTTTTTCATCATAAACAAGTGCCATTGCCGAATGCATAATTAGTTCTTCTCCCGGTTGAAGTTTTGGAAGCCCTTTTTCCATCAGTTCATATCTTATCTGGCCGAGCTTAAGCTCCTCCATCTGATCTATGAGTTGGTTTTTATAAAAACTCACTGAGTCGATCTCCGACTGCAATTTGTTTATATTCTCTTGGTTGTTTACCTGAGAATAAGCATTTGAGGTAATGAGAAAAAAGGCAAGAAACAAATACTTCAGCAAAAACTTGGGATGTATGTTCATAATAAAAATTGCATTTATCAACAATTATAAAAGTTTGTTTTGGAATTCTTCTTTAACAACAACGATAAAAATACAACAATTATTAATGCAATCTGAACTTTGCAAATGACTTGTCTAACTAATACACCACAAAATGATAATATTTTCGCGTAAAAAATATATTTCAGATAAATTTTAACTAAATTAGGGGTCACAAAACAAATGCTGATATAACTCTTATTTTTCTCCACAATGCAGCAACAACACAAAAACTGGGAAACAGAAAAAAAGTTAAAAAAACTTTCTGTTGAAAATGAGCTTCTTAAACAGGAATTATTAAATCTTAAGCAGAAGCTTGAAGTTGCTGTAAATGTTGGAGCATCAGGCTATGATGAAAACTGCAATGCAGTATATCGTTTAAAAACCCAGAATGAAATTTTGGCGTTCTTAACAACGCATAAAGCTATTGGGACAGGTGATTTAGAAACTGCCAAGAAGCTCATTTGTGAAGCTACTTCCAAAACTTTAAACGTTGCTAGATGCAGTATATGGCTATTGTCAGATGATAATCTACAGCTTTATTGTATTAATCTGTTTGAAAATACTGCGAAAAAACATTCCGAAGGATATGTTTTAAATGCAGAAAACTATCCAAAATACTTTGAAACTCTGCAGAAAAAAGCAATTGTATCTGCTTCTGATGCTTGGACTCATGAGGCTACTAATGAATTTACAGAGGGATATTTAAAACCACTTGGGATAGTGTCTATGCTTGATGCTGTGATATTTGATGAGAAAGGTATTAAAGGAGTCTTATGTCTCGAGCACATCGGAGACATTAGGCAATGGACAGAAGATGAGGAAAACTTTGCGAAAATATTAGCTTCATTATATATCAGGACTCAAGCCATAAAAGAAAGGATAGATTCGGAGTTTTTGTTAAAGCAGAAGAACGATGAATATGAAGCTCAAAACGAGGAGTATCTACAGATAAATGAAGAGCTTCGGCAATCAATGGATGAGCTTTCGCTTACTAAGGAAAAACTAGAGTTTAACCAAAAGCAAATCGATACAATATTAGGAATAGTTGAAGAAATGGTTTGGTCACAAGACTTCGGCTCAAGTGTTCCTAATTATATGAGTCCGTCATGCACTAAAGTTATGGGAAGGGAGGCATGGGAGTTTTATAATGACCCAAATCTATGGAAAAAGATAATTCATCCGGACGATTCTGATTTTGTTTTGAAATCAATAGCAAATCTAGGCAATAAAAAATATTTAGATCTTGAGTATAGGATAATTCACAAAGACGGCAGTGCCCATTGGGTAAATGATCGAACAAACATTACTTATGATGAGTTCAATAAGCCTGTAAGAATGGATGGTATTGTTTCAGACATTACAGATAGGAAAATAGCTGAAGAAATTAGGAAATCTAGTGATAACAAGATAAAAACTATCTTGAAAACAATGCCCGATTTATTATTTATAATGGACAAGAATGGGTTTTATCAGGAAGTGTTTGCAAACAACCCGGGAGATTTGATTGTAGCTCCGGAAAAGGTTGTAGGTATAAATACTATAGACGTTTTTGGTGAAAAAGAAGGGAAAAGGCATATAGCGGCGTTTAGAAAATGTCTTTCTACTAAGAAGTTGCAAGTAATTGAATATTCTATAGCTGAGAAAAACAAAAATCTGTATTTTGAAGCTAGATTATCACCATTAGATAATAATAATGTATTAGCAATAGTTCGTGAAATTACAGAAAGAATAGAATTTGAAGCAAGACTAGCTCATGAAAGAGACCTATTGCATAATTTAATGGATAGCATTCCGGATGCCATTTTCTTTAAAGACGACCAAGGCAGATTTACAAGAATAAACAAGCCTGCTGCTGATATAATAGGGCTTAATGACCCTGAAAAAGCATTTGGTAAAACAATATTTGATTATTTTCCAAAGTCTGAAGCTAAGAAAATTAATGAAAAAGAGAAGAAAATTTTAAAAACAGGCGAATCCTTTATCGGGGAAATTGAGTATATTGCAAGCCCAACCGGACTTTATTGGTTTATATCGTCAAAAGTGCCAATAAGGGATATAAACGGAAAAATTATTGGAACAGTAGGTATTTCAAAAAATATAACACAACTTAAAGAGGCCCAAGAAATGATGAAACTATCAGAGGAATTATACAGATCGATTGCGGAAAATGCATCTGACGGTATTTATTTAAGAAACGATAAGAACTTAGAATATGTTAATGAAAGGTTTTGTGAAATAACCGGATATAGCAAAGAAGACTTAATGTCAAGCAAATTTGACTTTAGGAAGCTGTTGACAAAAGAAACGGCAGATGAAGTTGAAGTTAGAAGTTCTATGTCGCACACCGATATTACGATATCAAACACATATGAGGGTGTTTTAAAATGTAAAAACGGTGATTATAAGAAGGTTGAATTCAGCGTGTCTAAGCTTAAAAGAAACAACAATGCTCTTGTATTAGGCGTAATGCGTGATATAACTGAGCGCAAACGTAACGAAGACTTGCTGAGAGAAATTGAAATTGCAAGGCAATCTGCTATTTTTAAGCAGAATTTTCTTGCAAATATGAGTCATGAAATCAGAACTCCTCTCACAGGCATTATAGGAATGTTGGAGATAATTGACAAAACAGAGCTGTCTGTGTTGCAGAAAAATTATTTCAGTGTTTTAAAACATTCTACAGAAAACTTAAGGGAGATAATAAACCAAGTGCTGGATTTCTCGAAAATTGAAGCAGGTAAAGTTGCATTAAAAGTTAAAGCATTTGAATTCAAATCATTAATTACACAAGCAAATACTCTTTTTGGAAATCTCTGTAATAAAAACATCAAATTTGAAAGCTCAATAGACCCGAATATACCTGTTTTTATTAAGGCTGATGAAAATAGAGTTAACCAGATAGTTAATAACCTTATATCCAATGCGGTAAAATTCACTGAAAAAGGCAAGATAACAATTAAGGCATCATTGGTTGAATATAAGGAATTGAGCAGACAGGTAATGATTAAAATTGAAGTGAGTGATACAGGCATAGGCATTAAGAAAGAAAATCAAAAGCAATTATTTAAGCCATTCTCTCAGGTAGATGATTTAGATGTAAGACAACATGAAGGTACAGGTCTTGGATTGTCAATTTCCAAAGAACTTGTTGCGCTGCATGGTGGAGAGATAGGTTGCACAAGTGAATTCGGAAAAGGCAGTACTTTCTGGTTTACATTCAGAGCTATTGCTACTTTGCAAAAGATGAAAACTGCAAAACAAGAGATTAAGGAGAGCAAACCATCAAAAGTTCTGCATATTCTTTATGCAGAAGACAAAGTTATTAATCAAAAAGTAGTTAAACTTATGCTCAATCATATGGGCCATGAAGTGTTTATTGTTAAGAATGGGTTAGAAGCAATTAAAGCATATAAGCCGGGTAAGTTTGACCTGGTTATTATGGATATTCAGATGCCTGTAATGGATGGGATAACTGCAACAACATTGCTAAAGGAAAAATACAAGAAACTGCCTCCTATTGTTGGATTAAGTGCAAATGCATTTGAAGGCGACAGAGAAAAGTATATTAGTCTAGGATTAGACGAATACCTTACTAAACCAATCACTAGCGACGATTTTGCTGACTTATTCAAGGACTTGTTCCAGATTTAAGTCGACAGTCGACAGTCGTTAGTTGGCAGTTAGTGTTAGGGTTGTTTTTTCTTTTTAATAATAAACAAGCCCGCAACTGTAAATATTCCATTAAGAATAAGTATTTCAAAACCAAACTTATATCCCCATAATAATTGCGGAGAATAATAACTTAACAAATAGCTTAAGATAGGGGATAAGATGCAAATAACAGGCACCCATTTGTCTCTTACATTATATTTGGTAAAAATGCCGAAGAAAAACAATCCTAATAAAGGGCCATAAGTATATCCTGCAATTGTAAAAAGTTTGCTTATTAGGGCAGCGTCGTTAATGAGATTATAACTGATTATAACTAATATTACTATTATTGCAAATCCGATATGTGTAATATATCTGGTTCTTCTAATTCGTTCTTCCGTAATATTAGGTTTACGTTTTAATCCGAGAAAATCTATGCAGAAAATAGTTGTTAAAGCAGTTAGTGTACCGTCGGCGCTAGAATAAGCCGCTGATATTAATCCAAAGAAGAAAGTCAGCCCGGCAGCTAACCCCAAATATTGCATTGCTGCAGTTGGGAATAGTTCATCTGAAGTTTTGAATGCACCAACATCTATGCCTGTATTAGCTGCGTATATCCACAACGACGCGCCAAGAAACAGGAATAGTAGATTTACCGGCAGTAATATTGCGCCGAAAGTAAGAACATTCTTTTGAGCGTCTTTAAGATTACGGCAGCTAAGGTTTTTTTGCATCATATCCTGATCCAGCCCAGTCATAACAATAGTTATAAACATTCCTGCAAAAAACTGTTTTAGGAAAAATCTTGGGTCGGTATAGTCGGTTATAAAAAGCTTTGTATAACCTTTTTCTTTCGCTAATGAGGCCAAATCAAAGATACCAATATCTAGATGTCGGGAGATGATAATTATTGTTATAATTACTGCAGTTATCATGAATGTAGTTTGCAAAGTATCTGTCCAGACTATTGTTTTAATGCCGCCCTTAAAGGTATAAAGCAATATAAGCGTCATAAAAAGAGCAACAGTAACAGCAAAAGGGACTCCCCAGTTGTCGAATACGAATATTTGAAGCACATTTACTACCAAAAACATTCTAAAAGAAGAGCCAATTAATCTTGAGAGAATAAAATAAAAGGCACCTGTTTTATATGAAGAAAATCCAAATCTACTTTCAAGGTAAGAGTAGATAGATGTTAGATTCATTTTATAGTAGAGAGGGAGTAATACTTTAGCAATTACAAGGTATCCGGCAAAATACCCCAAAACCAGCACCATATATGAAAACTGTTCATTTTGCACTAACCCTGGCACCGACATAAAAGTGACACCTGACAGAGAAGCTCCAATCATCCCATAAGAAACAACATACCAAGGTGAATTTCTATTTCCAAGAAAATAAGCTTCATTTCCGGCTTTTTTCCTCACAGTGAGTCGTGATATAAAAAATATCAGAGAGGTGTAAATTAAGAAGGATACCAATATCAAGCTCGGAGTCATATCTTAACAATTAATGATTAAGGCTGGCAAAAATAGAAATAAAAATGATTAAAGTATAACAATAAATCTTACGCCATCATTTGTGTTTTCAAACTCAATTTTTCCACCTTCATGTTTTTCAATGATTGTTTTTGACATGTATAATCCCAGTCCTGTGCCCTCTTCTGTGTTTTTAGTTGAGAAATATGGGTCGAATACTTTGTCAATATTTTTGGGTGATATTCCGCCTCCATTGTCGGTTATGGTAAGGCACGACTTCCCACTTATTTCAGTGAGAATAATCTCAATTTTTGGATTTGCCGGTTTTTCCTTTATTATTGCATCCTTTGCATTGTGAATAAGATTCAATACTACCTGTGAGTATTCATTTGGAAACCCGAATGCGAATACATTTTCCTGCAAATTATGAGAAATTTCAATATTATTTTTTCTGAGAACATCTTCAACAAAAGAAATACATTTTTTAACAACCTTATCTACTTCAAATCTTCTTTCTTTTTTGTCGGGTCTGAAAAAATACTGGAAATCGGTTATAGTGTCTGACATAAAATAAATGAGGTTCATACATTTTGTAATTTTCTCATCAATATACTCCTCTGTTAGTTCTTCATTGTCAAATGCTGCGCGGAAGTTTTGTATAATTAGCCCAACTGCATTAAGTGGTTGTCGCCACTGATGAGCAATATTGGCTATCATTTCTCCCATTGCAGCCTGCCGGCTTTGCTGAATAAGCAACACATCCTTTTTGCGGTTTTCATTAATCTCTTCCTGAATTCTGTCTTCAAGTCCGGCGTTTATTCTTGCTAATTCATCGCCAGCTAATTTCAGCTCTTCCTTTTGTCTGGAAACTTCTTCGCAAACCTGTTCTAGCATCTGATTTTTTTGTGAGATGAGAGCATTGTTTTTCATCCTCTGTTTGTACGCATAAAAAATAACCACAACCAACAAGCCTAATAATGCTGCACCTGCAATCAGAAAATTTAGTTTTAGTCTTTGTCTGCGGTAGTCAATTTCACTTTTTTCAATTAAAAGATTCTGTCGTTCAATTTCCTGTTGTTTTTTCTCTGAGTCGTATTTTATTTGCATTTCAGTAACTGCCTTTGTTTTCTCTTCTTTAAACATAGAGTCTTTCACAGCAATAAGCATTTCTGCAGATTCAAAGGCTTTTTCATGCATTTTCAGTGATTTGTAAATCGAAATCAGAGTTTTTAGTGCTTCGTTTTTTCTTGGCAATGCATTAATTTCATTTGCAAGAGAAAGGGATTTTGTAGCATTATTAAGTGCTTCTCTTAGATATTCAGCTCTTTTATCTATATTCACATTTGAGAGTGAAATATTCAACTCAGCAATATTGGAATAAGCTATTGCCATAACGTTTCTATCGCCAAGTTCTTCAGAGATTTTCAACGACTCTTTAAGATATTCTATTGACTCAGTGTATCTGCCTAAATGTCTGTAAGCCCCACCTATGTTATTATAACAAAGAGATAACCTAACTTTATCGTTAGTTTCCAAAGACAACGCAATCGAATTTTTGTAATATTCAACCGCAGGCTCAAACATATCCCTGAAATAGTAAATGTTGCCGATGTTGATATAACTTAGAGACATGCCGTTTTTATCATTTCGTTCTTCAGCTAATAGCAGAGATTTTTTATAATATTCAATTGCTTCATCATAATCGCCTTTTTCGGCAAGTACAACTCCGATGTTGTTTATGCTGTGAAAAATGAGAGTTTTGTTTTCAATCAACTCAGCAATTTTGAGTGATTCAAAAAAATACTTTATAGATTGGTCGTAATATCCTCGAATGGCATTTACAATCCCAATATATCTTAAAGAGATAGCTTTAAAATACAACAGTCTGTTTTGGTATGATTCATTGGTTTTATTCTCACTAATAAGGTTATCTGCCATTGAGATAGCCATTTCATAAACAATAATAGAACTATCGGGGTTAGATATTCTGTATTCCATCCCAATATTTTCATTAAGAAGCAAAATTTTTATTGTATCGTGCTTTGCATCATTATATTCTTGCCATAAACCTTTAAGCTTTATATTATCTGCAGATGCATTCAGACTTAAAAGTAGAAGAGCAGAAATTATGAAAAATCTTTCGGTGAATCTTTTCATTTTTTTTGTAATAAGTTATACAATGATAGTAAACTTAGCACCCTTTTCAGTGTTTTCAACGGTTAAACTACTGCCTTCCAATTTCTCAATAATAGTTTTTGACATATAAAGACCTAAGCCGGTTCCTTCACCTGATTTTTTAGTTGAGAAGTAAGGATCGAATATTTTTTTCTCAATGCCGGTTGGAATCCCACCTCCATTATCTTCAATTGTTAGGCAAGATTTTCCATTATGTGTTGTCAAAATAAAAGAAATTTTTGGTTCTTTAATTTTATTATCAACCAAAACATCTTTAGCGTTATTAATTATGTTCAAAACAACCTGTGCGTATTCATTTGGATACCCATAAGCAAATATATCATCCTCAAGATTGTATTCTATAGTTACGTTGCATTTTTTCAAAGTATCTTCAACAAAAGAAATACTTCGCATTACAATTTTTCTAACATCAAATTTGCTTGCCATTTTATCGGGCTTAAAGAAATCTCTGAAGTCATTAATAGTGTCAGACATATACTGAATTATATCCATGCTTTGCTTCACTTTATTATCCAAATATTCCTGAGTCATTTCGTTATAATCATATGCTTCCTGGATATTCTGTATAATTAATCCAACGGCATTTAGAGGTTGTCTCCATTGATGTGCTATGTTGGCAATCATTTCTCCCATTGCTGCCTGTCGGCTTTGTTGAATTAGCAAAAAGTCTTTTTTTCTACTTTCGGCAAGTTGCTCTGCGATTCTATCTTCAAGGTTTGAATTAATTTTTTCAAGCTCACGACTTTGAACTTGCAATTCTTCTTTTTGCTGTAATATTTCTTCTTTCTGCTCAAGAATTTCCTGATTTTTTTCTTCAACCAAACCCTTTTGTCTTTCAGCTTCTTCCTTTTGCAATAATAGCTCTGCAGTTCTTTCCTCAACTTTTCTTGCCAATATAAGCTTCTCTCGTGTTAGGCTTCCCAGTCTCCATTTAAAGAAAAACCAAACTGCTAAAAGAAAAGTAAAAAGATAAATGACATACATCCAAAATGCTCTAAACCAAGGAGGTGAAACTCTAAAAGAATAGCTAATCGGTTCACTCCAGATTCCTTCGGCGCTTTGTGCTCTTACTTTAAACGTATATTTTCCTTCCCACAAATTACTGAATGTAACAAAATTATTTTTTGTAACAGGCCTCCAATTTTTATCCATGCCCTCAAGCATATATTGGTAGTTTATCATTAAATTTCGCCCCGTTTCAATAGCTATAAATTCGAAGGTTATATGATTATGCTCGTAGGGTAACACGAGATTCTCCGGTATGTTGGTAAACTTTGATATGTTGTCGAATCTGATATTTTCGTAAAGACTTAACACTTCATTATACATATCGCAAGTAAGCGCTCTACCATAAGTCATAATTTGTTGTTGAGCCAGGATAATACTGTCATTTTTTTGCTCATTATTGAGACCTTTGCACTTCTTTTGAAAATGCTTCAATGAATACCAGCAAATGTTTTTTTCATTAATTCTAATGTTTTTTAGTAAGATATTAGGCGGTTGAGTTGACCTTCTGATAGACTTAGGGTCAAAACATGCTACTTTGTCGTCGCCGCAGCCTGCCCAAATAATTCCTTTATCTTTCATTTTGCCAAATGGCAATCCTACTTGAGAAATGCACATGGCATTTGAATTTATATCCTTAAGAGGGAACCCTGTTTGGTTATTGTATATTTCCCAATATGGAATGAAATTGTTTTTTAATGTTTCATTATCAACAGCTAGATGGCCGCTTGTAAACTTTTTGTCAGAGTTTTTTTCAGTAAAAAACAACCCGCTGTACCCCAGGTTCGTCCCAATCCAGATAATACCATCTTCATCCTCTACCATATCATAAACTACATCATCAGCAAGTCCATCGTCGGTAGTAAATTTGATAAACGAATTACCATCATATCTGTTAACACCACCGCCATATGTCCCAAACCATATATAGCCGTTGCTGTCTATTAATATTTTCCTTACCCAATTGTGAGCAATTCCATCTTCGGTTGTGAAATTATAAAATCTTTGTCCATCGAATTTGCTTACACCACCTCCATAAGTACTAGCCCAAATATTACCGCTTTTGTCTTCTTCTATGCTCCTAACCATTGGGTGAGTCAGACCATGTTCTGTTCTGTAGTTCACAAATGATTTTCCATCAAATTTGCTGATGCCATTTGCTGTTCCAAACCAAAATGTATTTTCGGGATCTTTATATATGCATAGCACTCTTGTATGCGCAAGTCCATTTTCGGATGTGTATATTACGGCTTTTTCATCTTTGAATAATACTAAGCCCTCAGTTGTGCCAATCCACGTGCTGCCGTCGTCATTAGGGTGAATGCAATAGATGGTATTAATAGGAATTCCATTTTCGAATTTATAGTTGTAAAAATATAAACCATCAAAAACACTGAATCCGCCACCATTTGTGCCATACCAGAGTCTGCCTTTGTTGTCTTCGGCAATATGTCTAACGGCATTATAGATTAGTCCTTGTTCTTTTTTATAAATGGTAAAAGCTTTGCCATTATATCTGCTGGCACCACCACCGTCTGTCCCAAACCAAATATTTCCGTGCTTATCTTCTGTAACTCCTCTAAGAATGTTGTTTGCAATTCCTTCGTTAGTAGTGAAATTTGTGAAATGTTTGCCGTCAAACATACTTGCTCCTCCTCCATGAGTGGCAAACCAAATATTGCCGTTTCTATCCTCTATAAGGTCTCGAATAACATTATGAGCAAGACCTTCTTTAACGGTATAATTTGTAAATTTTTGCCCATCAAAATAACTTGCTCCACCTCCAAATGTAGCAAACCAGAAATTTCCAAGTCTGTCTTCTACAATACCTCTTACAACATTGTGAACAAGGCCGTCTTTTACTGAATAATTCAAAAAGCTATTACCATCAAATTTGCTAACGCCGTTTTCAGTGCCAAACCACATATTGCCTTCTCTGTCTTTAATAATATCCCATACAATGTTGCTTGGTAATCCATCATCCTGAGTAAGTGTTTTAAAACTTTCCCCATCATAAATACTTACTCCTCCTCCAAATGTTCCTATCCATATTTTACCTTCTCCGTCGTCAAATACTTGCCAGATAGTGTTATTTGCCAAGCCGTCATCTGTGGTGAAGCTTTCAAATGATATTCCGTCATATTTTGTTAAACCACCACCAAAAGAACCAAGCCAAATGTTGCCATTAGAGTCTTCGCTAATTGCCCATATAGAGTTATGAATTAATCCGTTTTTTGAAGTAATTGTCCTAAATGATTTCCCATTATAAATACTTACGCCACCGCCATGAGTGCCAATCCATATTTCTCCTCTACTGTCAGTAAATACACAAGTTATATTGCTCAATGCAAGGCCCTGCTCAGTATCGAAATTTGTGAAATGACCAACCGGGCTATTCGCCTTTACTTTTTCAAATGAAATTATATTGAGATTTTTTGGCGGAGGAAGGTCTTTTATGAATTTTACTTCAGGTGGGGGAGGTGTATCAAATTCTTTTGTGTTCGCAAACAAAACTACTGATATTAATAGTATAAGCGAAG
This sequence comes from Bacteroidota bacterium, assembly GCA_018335675.1. Lineage (GTDB taxonomy): Bacteria > Bacteroidota > Bacteroidia > Bacteroidales > UBA7960 > PWND01. The sequence goes on from JAGXRQ010000043.1 coordinate 21,895, forward strand.
AAACCATTAATACTTGCATGTGCTTTTTCATAAGCAGTAGAATTAGTGAAATTGTTAGAATGTTGGATGAAATTGAATTCACCTCTAGGTAACAAATATAATAATAAATCCAGATTTTTTATGTTTTATTCACAATTCAAAATGCATTACGCAAAGATTTTCATGAAAATCTTGTAAATTTGGCATATTAATTATCAACACTTAAATTTTGGAAGTATTCTCGTCAAAATTATTACAGGCAGCTGTCGATTCTTTTACGCGACTGCCGGGTATAGGAAGGAAAACAGCTTTGCGACTTGTTTTGCACTTGCTAAAACAAGACCCGGATGTTGTGGAAAGTTTTTCGCAGTCGATTCAGCAACTGAAAAATGAAGTTGTGTATTGTAAGAAATGTCACAACATTAGCGATAGTGAGCTATGTTCAATTTGTTCTTCACATGGTCGCGACCCGTCTTTGCTATGCGTAGTTGAGGATATTCGCGATATAATTGCAATTGAAAATACAGGACAGTTTTTTGGATTATACCATGTTTTAGGTGGAATTATTTCTCCAATGGATGGAATAGGACCAAAAGACCTTAATATCGAATCTCTTATTGAAAGAGCTAATAATCCAGAATTAAAAGAAATAGTGTTTGCGCTCAGCACTACTATGGAAGGAGATACTACAAACTATTATCTTTTCAAAAAGCTTAGCCACCTTAATCTGAAACTTACTGTTATTGCACGTGGTATTGCAATTGGCGACGAACTGGAATATGCCGATGAAGTAACCCTTGGAAGAAGTATCATAAACCGCACACCATACGAACATAGCCTTAGCCGATGAAGATGGACCTTTCTGTTATTATTGTCAACTACAACGTAAAATACTTTCTTGAGCAATGCCTCAAATCAGTGTTTAATGCTACTGATGGAATTGATATGGAAGTTTTTGTTGTTGACAATAACTCTGTTGATGGCTCTCAGCAAATGGTGAAAGACAAATTTCCTCAGGTTCATCTTATCGATAACAAAGAAAATCTGGGTTTTAGCAAGGCCAACAATCAGGCAATGGCAATTGCAAAAGGTAGGTATATGTTGCTGCTCAATCCCGACACCGTAGTAGAAGACGACACTTTTAGAAAGGTTGTTGCTTTTATGGATGAACATCCGGATGCAGGCGGTTTGGGTGTGAAAATGCTTGACGGGAAAGGACATTTTCTGCCGGAGTCTAAGCGTGGGCTTCCAACTCCTTCTGTAGCTTTCTATAAAATATTCGGATTATCTGCTTTGTTTCCAAAATCAAGAATCTTTGGCAAATATCATCTTGGATTTTTGGATAAAGATAAAGTTCATGAAGTTGAAGTGCTGTCGGGTGCTTTTATGATGCTTAGAACAGAAACTCTCAAAAAGACAGGATTTCTTGATGAGGATTTCTTTATGTATGGCGAGGATATCGACATGTCGTATCGAATTACAAAAGCAGGATTTAAAAACTACTATTTCCCAAATACCAGAATAATCCATTATAAAGGTGAAAGCACAAAGAAAAGCAGCATAAATTATGTGTTTGTATTTTATAATGCAATGATAATTTTTGCGAAAAAGCACTTCTCTAAAAACAATGCAAAGCTTTTTTCATTCTTTATAAATCTGGCAATTTACTTCAGAGCATCGTTGGCAATATTTAATAGGTTTGTGAAAAGAGTTTTCTGGCCTGTGTTCGATTTTGCATTAATTTATACCGGTTATTTCTTTATAAAGAACTATTGGGAACATCAGTATATGATGGCAGATTACCAGTATTATCCGCCTTACTTTATGCAAATTATCGTCCCGGCATACATTCTTGTATGGATGTTTTCAGCCTGGCTTAGTGGTGGCTATGATAAGCCTGTGAAGTTGTTTAGAATTATCAGAGGTATTGGGTTGGGTACTGTTATAATACTAGTTATTTATGCTCTTTTGCCAATTTCATTGAGGTTTTCAAGAGCATTGATTTTAATGGGCGGACTTTGGGCTTTAATTTCTATGATAAGCACAAGAAGTCTTTTCCATATTTTGAAGTTTAAAAATCTTGGCGTAGGAAGCGACAAAAACAAAAGGATTTTAATTGCCGGAAACAATGATGAACCTTCAAGGATTGCCACACTTATAAGGGCTCACTCAAATCCTGCATTTATCGGATTGGTAAACTATGGCAATAATATCAAGTCAGACATATACATTGGAGAATTTTCTCAACTGAAAGAGATTGTTGAAGTTTATAAAATCGATGAAATAATTTTCTGCGGAGGTGAAATTCCTTCTCAGGAGATAATTGATAAAATGTCGGAATTGGCACATCAGCAGGTGAGCTTTAAAATTGCGCCTCCCGAAAGTCTTTATATTATTGGAAGTAACAGCATTGATACTTTTGAAGACATGTTTATGGTTAATATAAACGCCATCAATAAACCTTCCAACGAAAGAATTAAAAAGCTTTTTGACCTTATAGTGTCGGGTGGGCTAGTTGTTTCATTGCCGCTAACTGTATTTGTTGTTAAAAAACCTCTGGGTATTATAAAGAATATTTTTTCTGTGCTTTTTGGAAGAAAGACTTGGATTGGATATAATGAGCTGCCAGACAACAAGCGACTGCCCAAATTAAGAAAATCTGTGCTTAATCCGGCTGACGCATTCAAAGGTAAAGAATTCGACTTGAAAACGCTTTCAAACCTTAACAGCCTATATGCCAGAGAATACAAACCCGAAAACGACCTTTCAATCTTTCTCAAAGGCTTTAGAGAGCTAGGGAGGTAAGAGTTATTATTTAATACTTTATAGTCATGAAACAGCTCAAAACATTGCTAATCGTAATTGCTATTAGCCTATTCTTTTCAGGTTGCAAAAACACAAATCAAGATTCCAAAGAGAATAATTACAATGACTTTAAATATCTCGAATGGGATGTTTCAAAAATTCATGCCGGATATAAAAATGGTGATTTTACAATAGTTGAGGTGGTCTCGGAATTTATTAGTAGAATTGAATGTATTGACAAAAATGGTCCTGAATTAAATTCCGTCATACTAGTAAATCCCGATGCTCTTTCTATTGCTGCAATTTTAGATGAGGAAATGACAAAGGGAATTATTAGAGGCCCTCTTCATGGAATACCTGTTGTTATAAAAGACAATATAGACACAAAGGACAATATGCCTAATACTGCAGGTTCTTTGGCATTAGCAACTTCATTCCCTTTAAGTGATAGTTTTTTGGTTAAAAAGCTTAGAGAAGCTGGTGCTGTAGTTATTGGAAAAACAAATTTGAGTGAATGGGCCAACTTTAGAGGGGAGCTTTCCTCAAGTGGTTGGAGTGCATTAGGCGGACAAACAAAAAACCCATACGACCTGAAAAGAAATCCTTGTGGGTCGAGCTCAGGCTCAGGTGTGGCTGTTTCTGCAAATCTTTCGGTAATTGCTATTGGCACTGAAACAAACGGTTCTATTGTATGCCCTTCACATGCAAATGGGATAGTTGGACTTAAACCTACGGTTGGCTTGGTGAGCCGAAGTGGTGTAATCCCTATTTCTTTTTCCCAGGACTCTCCTGGGCCTATGGCCAGAAGTGTAAGAGATGTTGCTATTTGCCTGGGGGCTTTGGTAGGAATAGATTCATTAGATTCTAAAACTTTAGAAAGTGTTGGTAAATATCACAATGATTACACTCAATTTCTTAATGAAAATGGATTGAATGGAAAAAGAATTGGCATTTTCAAAACTCCTATAGGCATTAATTTTAAAGTTGATGAATTATTTGAAGAGGCAGTTGAATTTATGAAAAGTAAAGGTGCTGAGATTGTCGAACTTGAATATGTCACAGAACCCAAAACCGGACAATACTCCTTTGAAGTAATGCTTTATGAATATAAGGATGGACTTAATAAATACTTTCAATCCTTAGGTCCAAATGCTCCAATTAAAACCATTGATGAACTAATTGAATTTAACAGAAATAATCCCAAAGAGCTGGCTTTCTTCAATCAGAAATATTTGGAAATGGCTGCTGAGAAAGGCGATCTCAATTCAGCAGAATACAAAGACGCTCTAAATAAGATGATAAAAGGCAGCAGGCAAAATGGAATTGACAAAGTGATGAACGAAAATAAACTTGATGCGATTATTGCACCAACAGGAAGTCCTGCTTGGCTAACCGACCATGCAAATGGTGATAGTTTTCAGTTTGGGAGTTCATCTCCATCTGCTCATTCGGGATACCCAATTATTTCATTACCTATGGGTTTTGTAGATGAATTGCCTGTTGGAATTTCTATATTCGGTAGAGCGTGGAGTGAGCCGATATTACTTGAAATTGCTTACTCTTATGAAGCAGGGACTAATCATAGAAGAGTTCCTCAGTTTAAATAAGTCCTGAGTCCTAAGTCCTGAGTCCTGAGTCAGGCTCAAATGTTAGTGGCTATTCCTTTGGGGTTTTTATTCCTCGCAAAAACCGCAAAGAAGAAATCTTTGCGTTCAAGCATTTTGCGACCTTGGCGTGGAATAAAACATTGTGAAGCAAAAAAAGATTTTAAAGATTGAAAGGCTTGAAAAAGCCTCGACTGATTAATTCTGATTTGAGAGTTATTGTTTTAGTTTTATAATTATGTCATTTGGGTCTAACTTTATTTTGGAAATAGCGAACCACTTTCTGCCAAGATCTTTTAGAGATGCACCAATATGATATATTAAATCATCATCTATAATGAGAAACCTGTCATGAGACTTGTTAAACTCCTTTATCACTATAGGTGGATACTGAAAGTTATGCTTTTTTATATCAAGTTTCAATTGCCTAGTATAATTTGATGTGTATATTATTGCATTCACATTTTCACTTCTTTTCGAAAGCATGGCTAATACGCTTTCATCTACATAGTTATCAATAAGTATTATAGACTTTTGGGCAGTTTTTATAATTTTACTGACAAGAACATAAGCATCAAATACTTGTCCATCAAAAAATATCCCTTCTTTCGTCGAAATACTTGTTTGTAGCTGTAAATCAAATTCACCAACCTTTTTCTTTAAGTAGATTAAGTCATTTTCAATGCATTGAACCCTATAATTTATGGCATATCCTTTAAGTAAATATTCCTTAAGGATTTTATTTGCCCAAATTCTAAATTGAGTGCCACGTATTGATTTCACGCGGTATCCTACAGAGATTATTACATCTAAATTATATAGTTTTGTTTTGTATTTTTTTCCATCACTGGCAGTTAGTAAGGATTCCTTACCAACTGCCTCTTCATCAAGCTCATTTTCATTAAAAATGTTTGAAATATGAAGAGTAATGTTGTTTCTAGTTGTTTGAAATAATTCAGCCATTTGGGCTTGTGTAAGCCATACAGTGTTTTCATCAATTCGTACCTCAAGTCTTATCGATTCTTCATTTGCTTGAAAAATCACAATTTCATCTTTCATATTAATTTATTAATGCGTAATAATAATTTATAAGTCGCAAATATAGTGGTTATTTGCAATTGGAGAAGTACTTGAGAAAAATATTTTACACAACACTTGTAGAGTCTTTATCCTAAGTCCTGAGTCCTGAGTCCTAAGTCAGGCTCAAATGTTAGTGGCTATTCCTTTGGGGTTTTTATTCCTCGCAAAAACCGCAAAGAAGAATTCTCGCAAAGTTATGCAAAGAAAAGAGTAAAAAAACCTCCGTGAACCTCTGTGTTCTCTGTGTCTACGTGGTAAAGAAAAATTCGAAAAACGAATATCAAAAAACGAAACAAATTCGAATTAAATCAAATTCAAAATTAAATAAACCACAAAGTGCACCAAGAAATCACAGAGGCCACAAAGAAAATTCTGTGATTTTAGAATTACATCAATAATCTGCGGCAATCAGAGAAATCTGCGGGCAAAAATCTCCTGTAGATAACGCAGTATACATTAAAACCAAAAAAAATCCCTTTCTTCGCCTTTGTTTTTGACATTTTCATTAAATTTATAGCTTGAAAGAATATACTTAAAGCTATGATTACATTTATTCTTAACGATAAACTCATCAAAACTGATGCTCACCCCGGCACCACTTTACTTGATTTTATTAGGTATGGGCAAGAATTGCCGGGAACAAAAATCGGTTGTAGGGAAGGTGATTGCGGTGCTTGCACCGTGATGGAGGGAAAACTCAGAAATGGCAAAGTGCAATACAAAAGCATAGTCTCTTGTCTTACTCCCTTAGGAAATGCACATGGTAAACATATTGTTACAATAGAAGGAATCAATATGAAAGAATTGTCGCCTGTACAGTCGGCAATTGTGGAAAACTCAGGTACACAATGTGGCTTTTGCACCCCCGGATTTATAATGTCGCTCACATGTCATTGCCTGGAAGAAAAACCGTCAGACAAAAATTCGGCAATTGATGCAATTAGCGGAAACATCTGCCGATGCACAGGTTACAAATCTATCGAAAAAGCAGCTGAAAGCATTTCTGGTTTAATGAAAGACAAAAACATCAACAACCCTATAAGCTGGCTTGTTGACAAAAACTATTTGCCGGAGTATTTTCTAAGCATTCCAAAACAATTAGGCGGGATTAGTAAAGCTGAAAATAGCATTAAGAAAGGTAAAAAAATCATTGGAGGCGGAACAGACCTAATGGTGCAAAAACCGGAAGCTATTGCCGAATCTGAACTAAACCTGCTGTTTGACAATGATGAAATGACAGGTGTTTTTGCCGAAAAAAACAATTGCATCATACAAGCATCTACAACGGCAAACATGATAATGAATTCTGAATTAATGCAAAGCATTATACAGGAAATAAAAGGATTCTTCAAGCTTGTTTCGTCAGAGCCTATAAGAAATATGGGCACAATTGCCGGAAATATTGTAAACGCTTCGCCTATTGCCGATCTTACGATGTTCTTCCTGGCTTTGAAAGCCCAATTATCTATCAGCGATAGTAAAAGTACCCGAACTATTGCTCTGAAAGATTTCTACCTCGGATATAAAAAGCTCGACTTAAAGCCTGAGGAGTTCATTCAGGATGTCTTTTTCAAAATACCTGAGAAACCCTATCATTTCAATTTTGAGAAAGTCAGCAAAAGAACTTATCTCGACATAGCAAGTGTTAACACTGTATTATATCTTAAAGAGAAAAATGACATAATTGAAGATTGTGCAATATCAATAGGAGGTGTAAGTCCAATTCCGTTGTTCCTTAATGAAACTTCAAAATTTTTAATTGGAAAAGCTGTTGAAAACGATACAATTATTGCTGCGGAAAAGATTCTACAGCAAGAGATTTCTCCTATAAGTGATGTAAGAGGCAGCGATAAATATAAAAGGCTGCTGGCAAGGCAATTGTTCTTTGCTCATTTTATAAAATTGTTTACAAAAAAAGTTTCAGTAAAAGAACTCTTAAGCTAATTACAAAGATGAAACGAGCATGATTCGTTAAACACAAGCACGGATGAAAATCATCATGCGAGTTCCATCCGACATATTAAAACAAATTATTTACGGATGAAAAATACCGACTCTATAAGCCACGTAACCGGCAAATCAATATATCTGGATGATATTCCTGTTCAAAAGGGGACACTGCACTCGGCAGTATTTGGTTCTCCTGTTGCTCATGGAAAAATTACAAAACTCGATATCTCAAAAGCTGAAGCTGTTGAAGGAGTTGTTAAGGTAATTACATACAAAGATATTACAGGCGAAAACCAAATTGGCGGTATTGTAGAAGACGAACCTTTATTTGCAGAAGATGAAGTCCATTTCCATGGGATGCCAATCGCTCTTGTGGTTGCTAAAAATGAGACCATTGCTCGTAAAGCTGTTGGACTTATCAGTGCTGAGATAAAGGAGCATGAAGTAATAATAGATCCTCGGGAAGCAAAGGAGAAAGGACATTTATTGATACCTCCGCGTACTTTCAAAATGGGAGATGTGACTCAGGCTTGGGAAAAGTGCGAATATATTTTTGAAGGAACGGTTGAAAGTGGCGGTCAGGAACATCTTTACATAGAAACACAAGGAGCTTATGCTGTTCCTATGGAAAATGGATGTATAAAGATTTATTCATCAACACAAGGTCCAACTGCAGTTCAGAAAACGGTAGCTAAGGTATTAGGTGTTGCTATGCATAAAATTGAAGTTGACGTAAACCGACTTGGAGGTGGGTTTGGCGGCAAGGAAGATCAAGCTTCTGCATATGCATCAATGGCTGCACTTGCAGTTAAGGTCTTGGGTAAACCTGTGAAACTTTGTCTACATCGCCACGATGATATCAGGATGACTGGCAAAAGACATCCTTACAGCTCTGATTTTAAAATAGGACTGTCTAAAGACCTGAAAATTTTGGCTTATCAAACTACATTATACCAAAACGGAGGAGCAGCAACAGACTTGTCGCCTGCCATTATGGAGCGTACTTTGTTTCATTCTACAAATTGCTATTTTGTTCCTAATACAGAGGTAACAGTTTTTAGTTGTAAAACGAATTTACCTCCCAATACTGCTTTTCGCGGATTTGGAGCTCCTCAGGGTGCTTTTGTTATCGAATCTGCCATTTCTAAAGCTGCATTAGAGTTGAATGTTCCAAAAAAAGTTATACAGCAAAAGAATTTTCTAAATGAAAATGATGAATTCCAATACGGACAGATTGCAACAGGCGTAAATATCGGAAAATGCTTAAGTACATTATACCAAAAGTATCCTATCGAAAAGCTTGAAAAGGAAGTTGAAGAGTTTAATTCAAAAAATCATACAATAAAAAAAGGTTTCTCATTGATGCCAATTTGTTTTGGAATATCATTTACCAAAACACCAATGAATCAGGCCAGAGCTTTGGTGCACATTTATCAGGATGGTAGCATAGGAATAAGCACAGGAGCAATAGAAATGGGACAGGGTGTTAATACCAAAATGATACAAGTTGCGGCAAGGATTTTTTCAGTAAATACAAGCAGAATTAAAGTAGAATCAACAAATACTACCAGAGTTGCTAATACATCTCCAACTGCTGCAAGCTCAGGCGCTGATCTTAATGGAAACGCAACCAGAATTGCATGTGAAGCTCTATTGGAAAGACTCAAGAAAACTGCTTCTGAAATGCTGAAATGCTCAATTAATGACATCACGATAAAGGATGAAGCGGTTTATAATAAGAATGTAAAAACAGACATTAAGTGGGCGCAATTAGTTGATAAAGCTTTTCTTGACAGGGTTTGCCTCACTGAAAACGGTCATTATGCAACTCCGATAATTCATTTCGACAAAACCAAGGAAAAAGGACATCCTTTTGCGTATCATGTGTATGGGATAGCTGCAACAGTTGTAACACTCGACTGCATTAGAGGAATTTATGAATTTGATAAAGTATTAATTGTTCATGATTTTGGCAATAGTATAAATCCGACAATAGATTTGGGACAAATTGAAGGAGCGCTTATTCAAGGAATTGGCTGGATGACTATGGAGGAGATAGCATTTGCTAAAGATGGAAGGCTGCTGTCAAACAGTTTATCGACTTACAAAGTGCCGGATATTTATTCAGTGCCAAAGGTTGTTGATTGCACATTCCTTGAGGCCGAAGGACCTGAATTAGCGGTTATGCGTTCAAAAGCAGTCGGAGAGCCACCTTTCCTCTATGGAATGGGAGCTTTTTTTGCAATTCAAAATGCAATCTTAGCTTTTAACCCTAAATACAAGCCCGACTTCGATGCACCTTTTACACCGGAGAAGGTATTGCTGAGGCTTTATTCATAAAAGATTGAGAAGATTGAAGATTTGTAAGATTTGTAAGATTTGTAAGATTGAAGACTTGTAAGATTTGACATTATTCATCAACTTGTTTTTCAACCAAAAGTATTTTATATTTGACCAAAATACAGACATCTTTCGTGTATTTATTCATTTTTTTGGTTTTAAAAATCTCTTGTTAATGACAATTATAAGCATCAAACCATGAAAACTTTCACAACAACTATTCTATTTCTTACTATAATTGCCTTAACGACAAATGGTCAGGATTATCAAGCTGTTAGACCTGAAGTAGAGAGCTGTTTTAATAATAAATATGGGCTTATCAATTGCTTACGAATTGATTCTGTATTAGATAATCCTACTGCTACACTATACCCTGCCCCTTCTCATTTGCCAATTGATTATAATTGTTTTTCGCCATCTATAGGCTCATGGATAGGTAAGAAAATTATTATAAAAGAATCAGGTGAAAATATCTTTCTAAACCATGCAAACGACTCTGTACGAATAAACACACAAGCAGCTCTTGAAGATAGTTGGCTGGCTTGGGAAGGCTCAGGTGGTGTTAAAATAATTGCCACTGTTGTGGAACATAAACTAATGGATTTTCTGGAAGTCACTGATTCAGTAAAAATTATAGCCTTTCAGGCATATAATTCTAATGATGAGCCATTGCAAATGAATATTAATGATATGCAGATAGTACTCAGTAAGCTATATGGTTTGATCCAGACTCTTAATTTTTACTATTTTCCGAATTTTTCATCATGGTCGCCTTACAATGCTAATCTTCACGAGCATACACTAGTCGGATTGTCAAATCCTTTGATGGGGTTAAAAAACTTTGGATGGTTTGATGTGTATGATTTTCAACCTAACGATGTGTTGCACGTACTAAGAAAAAATGGTGTCTGGGTTGGACAGAGTACAGGATACTTTAATATTACTGAAACCCGAAAGGCATACAAATATCTTGAAAGGATTGATTATAACGATTCTATTTTTTACAGATACAGTCTAAGGCAAGTTGTTTACAAGGATTGGCTAAACTATACTGCCGTTTCGCATGATACTCTTACTGTTATGATAAAACCCAATAAAGATTTTGATAATTTGCCCGAAGAACCTGCTATAGAATACTATGGTGATAGCGGTTCTTACGATTATTTTACTATGAGGGAAAATGAACATATAATTAAAACCAAAGGCAATACATGGTATGTAAAAGATGACGCAAATTGCTGGGAAGAATGGCATTATGATGGTGTTCCTTTAGAAATATACTATATGAAGGGACTTGGTGGGCCATACTATCCTTATGCCGCAATGTTCGGCGGCTCACTTGGTGAAGAGCTTGTATATTATGAAAAAGAGGGTGTAATATGGGGTACACCATTGATTATGACCAATATTGAAACCATAGCTAATGAGGATTTTGTAAGTATCTTTCCGAATCCTGTAAAGGATGTATTAACAATTAGCTTAGACGCCTCAAATACAGGAACCCTTAATCTAAGGCTTATAAATATTCACGGTAGTGATGTAATTAATCCAATTTTGCTTGATGGAATTACTATGATAGATGTTTCAAAATTACCGCAAGGATTATATTTTTGTGTTATCACCCAAAATAATAGAATTTTTTATAGCCGGAAAATAATTAAGCAGTAGGTAATTCAAAAATGGACAAGCAAAATGATGATTGTAATCAGATTTGTTTTTGGTTTTTTATTGATAATTATTGGTTTGTATTTGTTTATAAATTCTTTAAAAACATCTTATAAAGAATATGGAAAAGGAGGTGATTCTTTAGGGAAAACGCTTAATTCTCAAGGAATTTGGGGAGGTCTGATGGCGTTTTCGCATTTTACCCTATACCCTATACCCTATACCTTATACCCTGCACCCTATTCCAAATCCTCATAGTCTGGTATGTTTTCAATAAAACTAAAGCTTAAGTTTTGGCTGTCTTTTTTCAGGCAAAAGTGCTGTAGTCCATTTGTGACAACCAAATATGAAGCATTTATTGTGAAGTTATAACTTGCAATTTGGTTTATGGTGTCGTTGTTGATTTCAACGCTTGGAGCTTTAAACTCAATTATCATAACCGGGTTTCCATTCCTGTCATATACTACAGCATCACTGCGTTTTTGAAGTTTATTGTATTTAAGGCCTTTTTCAACTGATATTAAAGACATCGGATATTGTTTTTCTTTGCATAGCCATTTTAAGAAATTCTGCCTTACCCATTCTTCAGGTGTGAGTGCAACAAACTTTTTTCTTAATGAATCAAATATCTTTAGTTTATCATTTTCTTTAATGATTCTGAAATCATATTCCGGCAGATTTAGTGTGTACATATCAAAAAGTTGAAATTGTGATAAAATTACATATTTAAGTTAAAGTTTGAAGTTAAAATCCAAGTGGTTTGTTTAAATTTGTCGTTAAGTTTTAAAATGCGAGTGGTGTTTTGTGAACTCACAATATTAGTTTAAGCATTTTAATTTAACTCGAAAAAACAAAATTTAAACATATGAAAACCCGTAAAGAAATTGTTACAAACTGGCTTCCCCGATATACAGGCACATCGGCTGAAGAAATCGGAGGATATGTTTTACTAGTCAATTTCAATCAATATGTTGATCTTTTTGCTGAAAAGTTTAACGTTCCGATTAAAGGAAAAGACAGGGTTATGACATCTGCTACTTACAATGATATTACAATTATAAATTTTGGGATGGGAAGTGCAAACGCTGCAACAGTAATGGATTTGCTGTCGTCTGCTAGTCCTAAAGCTGTTCTGTTTCTTGGAAAATGTGGTGGATTAAAGAAAATAAATCAGCTTGGTGACCTTATTCTTCCAATTGCTGCAATTAGAGGAGAAGGAACATCAAACGACTATTTCCCCCCGGAAGTTCCGGCATTACCTGCGTTTAATCTTCAAAAAGCTGTTTCAACAAACATTAGAAATCATCAGCTCGATTATTGGACAGGAACTATTTATACAACTAACAGAAGGGTATGGGAACATGATGAAGATTTTAAAAATTATTTAAGAAAAATCAGAGTTATGGGTATTGATATGGAAACTGCTACTATTTTTACCGTAGGTTTTTATAATAGCATACCTACCGGAGCATTGCTTCTTGTTTCAGACCAACCAATGATTTCTACGGGTATTAAAACCGAAGAAAGTGATAGGCAAGTTTCAAAAAACTTTGTAATGAAGCAACTTGAAATTGGTGTTGATTCGCTCAAGGAACTTATCAATCAAGGCCTCACTGTGAAACACCTTAAGTTCGATTATGATGAACATTAAAATCTGTATTTTCTAATATGCCTTCTCTAAGTTTTGACGATATAAGAAAAGACCTTAAGAATAAGGTTTACTATCCTGTTTATTTCCTTTCAGGCGAGGAAACATTTTATATTGATGTAGTTGCTGATATAATTGAAAAAACTGTTCTTGATGAAGCTGAAAAGGAGTTTAATTTTACTCAGGTTTATGGAAAAGATTCAGATATCCCCACAATTGTAAGTTATGCAAAACGATACCCAATGATGGCTAATCATCATGTGGTTATTGTTAAAGAAGCCCAAAATCTTGATAATATCGAGAATCTTGCATCTTATATTGAAAATCCTCAGAAATCAACGTTGTTGGTTATACTTTATAAATACAAAACCATAGATAAAAGAAAGGCTTTTGCTAAAATACTTCAAAAAAACGGAGTATTGATGGAATGCAGAAAGCTTTATGACAATGAAGTTCAGCCTTGGATTATTGATTATGTTGGGAAAAAAGGTTATTCAATTGCGCCGGGAGCAGTTGAGATGTTAGCTAATTATCTTGGCAATGACCTGCAGAAAATTGTAAACGAAGTTGGGAAGCTTTTCATTAATCTTCCTAAAGGAAGTCAGATTAATTTAAAACATATTGAGGAAAATATTGGAATTAGTAAGGATTTTAATGTTTTCGAACTTCAAAAAGCACTCGCTACAAGGAACTCTTTTAAAGCTTTTCAGATAGCAAAGTATTTTGAAGATAATCCAAAATCAAATCCGAATGTAATGATATTGTCTATATTGTATGGGTATTTCTCTAAAGTACTATTATACCATCAATTAACAGACAGATCAAAGAATAATGTTGCATCAGCATTGTCGGTTTCTCCATTTTTTGTAGATGATTATGCTAAGACCGCTGCTAATTATACAATTCCAAAACTAATAGATGTAATTTCATTATTAAGGGAGTATGATCTTAAATCAAAAGGTGTTGGTAATATTAATGTTGATGATGGGCAACTTCTAAAAGAATTGATTTATAAAATTTTGAATTAATGAATTATTGGCTCGTTAAATCAGAACCAAATGCATTTTCATGGCAACAATTCGTTGCTGACGGAAAAACAATATGGGATGGTGTAAGAAACTATCAGGCGAGAAACAATCTTATGGAAATGAAAAAAGACGACCTTGTCTTGTTTTATCATAGCGTATCCGAAAAACAAGTTGTTGGAATAGCCAAAGTTTCAAGAGAACACTTCCCCGACCCAACTATTGAAGACAAAAGATGGGTAGTAGTGGAAATGGTTCCCAATAAGGAATTAGCCAAGCCTGTGAGCCTTGAGCAAATTAAGAATGAAAAGAAATTATCAGAATTAGCCCTTGTCAAGCAATCAAGATTGTCGGTGATGCCATTGACGAAAGAGCAGTTTGACTTGATTGTTGGTTTGGGGAAGGTATAATGGTATAAGGGTATAAGGAAATAAGGGTATAAGGAAATAAGGAAATAAGGAAATAAGGATTAGACATGTAAGACTCCAAATAATTAGGAGTTTCCAGAGTCATTATTCAGATGTTAATAAAGAAACATGAACTATTTAGACCTAATATTAATCCTTCCACTTGTATACGGCGCAATTAGAGGGTTTGCCAAAGGATTTATTATAGAGGTTGCTTCTCTGGCAAGCTTGATAGTTGGGGTATTTATAGCAGTTTTGCTTTCTGATATTATTGGAGAAATCGCAGAGTCTATCATCGACTGGAACCCGATTATTGTTAAGATTGTTGTTTTTGCAGTTGCGCTTACTTTGGTAATTTTTATCGTTCACTTGATTGCTAAGTCGCTGGAAAAAATTGTTAAAATAGCCGGTCTAGGCATATTTAACCGAATTGCTGGGTTGGTAGCCGGATTTCTGAAGATGGCGTTTTTCGTGAGTGTGATACTTATTTTGTTAAATAATATAAATCTTACCGCCGGCAAAAAAGTTATTTCTGATGAGAATCGTGAAAATAGTTTGTTATATAATAGGCTTGAAAATTTTGCTCATTTTGTGCTTCCCGACAAGGACTTTTTGCAGAGGTACAATATCTTCTCTTTTAAAAATGAATCTACTGGGAGCGACTGAAAAGTTTATATTTCGTTTTTTTTCTTTTTGATGTAGTCGTCAATTTGATTTTCAAGATCTTGCTGTATCTTTCTCATATAAGGATTATCCACAGAGTAAACGATACTATCAATTTGTCTTACAGGAAGTACTTTTCTGGAAGTCCCACTAATAAATACTGCATCAAATTCTGTTATTTCAGATGAATTTATTTTGCACTCTATAATGTTGATATTCAGATTTATGCAACCTGCGATAATGTGTTTACGTGTAATTCCCGGCAATACATCTGAGGTAGGTGGAGTATAAACTTTGTTGCCTTTTATGAAGAACACATTAGATCTGCTTCCTTCAGTTATGCATTTATTGTCATCAACAAGCAGCAATTCATAGCAATTCTGAGACGCTTTAATCTCATTCGCTTCTTGTCTGAAGCTGGTTACCATCACTTTTGCATTGGGATTCTCTCTGACGCCTTCAAATAGCTTTACACAAACACCATTTCTGAAATCATCTTCAGTCGGGTATTCATGAGGAGTTACGTAAATTAGAAACTCAGGTTTTTTATTTTCAATACTATTTTTAGAATAGGCAATTTTAATATTTCCGAAAGCTAATTTGTTGATTTCTATTAATTTATGTATTTGGGTGTAAATCTCTTTTTCTGAATAGGGTAGGAGAGAGTTTTGCAACGTAAATGTTTGAGACAGCCTCATTAAATGATCTTCAACAAACATTGGAGTATTTTTTATTACTCTCATTACTTCATAAATGTATGATTCATGAGATAAAAAGTTGTCACAAAAACTATTTACTGCTCTAATTTCAGCATTTGACAGATAATATTTCCCGGCAATTTCCTTCATATTTGTAAAATTTCCTCAAACTCAGCTCTGAGCGGAGCCGAAGGGCACCTAACTCTCTTCTTTATAGTAAATTTTGTAAAACTTTCTTCCCGATTCATCTATTCCTTGCTCAATCATTTCACGATTTCCATGCACGTAAATATGGAAGTTTTTATCGAGCTTAATTACGCTCTTTATATATCTGGCTTGTTTTTTAACTGCCTGTTCGGAAATATCAAAATTTTCCGCAATATCCATATCATGCTCTCGTTGAAAGTCGTTTTTAAAACTTCTAAAAGCTTCAATAACTTCTGGTTGTTCTACAACTTCATTAGAAAAATCTTCTAGATCAAAACTGTCATTTTCCTTAAAAAATTGCACCGAGCGGTTTAGCATAGCAATTTGGTCGGCTTTAGAAACTTCAAATTTCTGGGGCAACTCTTTAGTTACAAAGTTTTTGCACATTTGCATAACACTTTGCGTATTGTAATATTCGTCTTTTCTCTGCCTTAGCTGAAGAAATTCATCAATCCAATAATGAGCTTCCTCCCCCTTGCTGCTGTTGTCTATAACCAAAGATACAAAACCGGTTTCTTTTTCAGTGTTAAACACTATACATCCTTTGTCAAGCTTGTTTATGTTGACGCCTTTTTCACTTTGTATATTAAAGGATTCATCTAGTTGAGAGACTTTTAGGAAAGTGTCTTTTAGTTCGGATTTAAAAAGCCCAACAGCATCAAATCTTTCTTCATCTATCATGCAATTAGTGAAATATACAACGTAAAATTCACCGCCTTTTATTTTAGGATGAAGACTTTTTTCGTACAAATGCGTTGCAAGATTTTCAGAATGTTTGTGTAAGGTAGCCGGATTAGTAAAGATTTCGGATACAAATCCATAAACTTCATTGAATTTCAGGTCATTCTCATGATAAAAGCAATATGTTTCAACGGATTTGAATGATGAAACAAAATACTGAGTAAGCAGTTCTTTGAGGTTTTGGGAGACTTCCATTCCTGCTGATGAGAGCACATAGCCTTCATCTGCTGATTTATTTCCTACTTTGTGTATGGAGAATACTTTTAAGCTAGTTTCTGCGAAATTAAATGTCATGGCTCTGATTAAATTTATTGCAAAAATAAAAAAGGTTCACCATTTATTGATGAACCTTTTCTTATGTGTCTCGTGATTCCGACAGGATTCGAACCTGTGACCCACAGCTTAGAAGGCTGTTGCTCTATCCAGCTGAGCTACGGAACCCAGTATTATTGTCGGGGTGGCAGGATTCGAACCTACGGCCTCCTGCTCCCAAAGCAGGCGCGATACCGGACTACGCTACACCCCGAATTTTTCCTGCGGAGAGGGGGGGATTCGAACCCCCGGTAGGGTTACCCCTACGACAGTTTAGCAAACTGTTGGTTTAAGCCACTCACCCACCTCTCCGTGATTCGATTTCCTTATCTCACATACCCAAATCATTGACGATTAAAGGCTCAGGACGGAATTATATCAGTATCTTTAAGATCTTTTTGTTTTTTGAGAGTGCAAAGATAGTTATTATATCTATACTCGCAAGTATATAGGTAACTTTTTTGATTATTTTTTGTTGAGACTTGTGTTGTCGTGGTATTTGATTAAAGTAATAGTTAGAAATTGATGTTTCAATCTTCAATACACATCAATCCATAATACAGTGAAAAGAAGAGAAGGAAATTTAAGCCAACAGCTGAATCTATTGGGCTCAGACTGAAAATTGAGACGAGGAAGATAATACACAGAATTTTGAAATGGATGTGCTTGAGTGCATTTGATTTTTTTATAAAAAAGTATATCTGAGACGAAATTATAATAAGTCCGATTATTCCAACCATCAGCAATATGCTTAAGATCTGATTATGGGGTTTCATATTTCTGTTTTCCAATGAGGAATTGATTTTTGTAAGTCCATAATCTAGTGCTTCCAAAATGTCGCCTGTTCCCCATCCCAGCAAAGGGAGTTCTTTAAATGCAGCCCAAGAGGCTCTCCAGAGATCCATTCTTTGTGTTAATGTATGTCCGCTTGGATTTCCAGTTCTGTTATATTCTTGAACCTCCCATAATACTTTATGAATTCTTACTAATGGATGAGGCCACTGTAAGTATAAATAATTTGCAATTCCGTTTTCAATGGCTGAAATTTCCTCGTCAGTAAGAGAACTAAGACTTTCTCTATCCTTCCGCAAACCTTTCGAAGTTAGATATCTATATGCTGTAAATTGAATTTTCTGTCCTGTAGCTCCTCTGTCGTAAAAATTAAAGTTGCTTCTTTCTTCCCAAGCTTCTCTCAACTCATTTTCTGCCACATAGTAAAAAATGAAATACCCGTTTTCCCTTGCAGGGTTAAGAGAGTTGTGATTGTATTTATTGCCTTCTTTGGTGAGTTCTTTCATTTCCTCATTATCGGGATTAATTTTCCGAGTTAGTGGCGATGCAATTGTAAATGCAATTATAAATACAAAAACAGCTAATGCTAATATCGTCAATATTGCAATAACTTTTTTTACAATGCCTTTTGTGAAAAAGATATACCTGAAACTATAATAGGCAATTACTACAATCAAACATAGTAACCCTGTGAGTGAACTTAGGAGCAATAAATAGAAAAGCAACCATAATGATGCAATTAAAGATGCATAAAACCATTTTTTATTATGTGTGATTTTTCTGATAGCATCCGGCATCATAAATATTACCAACACTATCATCATACTTAAATATATATGAACAACAAAGGGCGACAATTCTCTAGTGTCAATAATTTCTTTCGTAAGATAAAAGTATGTCCCGATTAGTGTTGTTACTAAAACAGATAGTGAGAAGATTATCGGAAGCGCTAATAATCTTTCTTTGCTTAAAGCTTTACTTGATGCTATTATGAATGTTAGTCCGAATATTGGCAATTTATTTTGAAGTTCAAATCCCAAACCATTTTTCCAATTGCTTGTCCATATCATTCCAACAATATAAACCAAATATATTGAAGCTAGTATTATGGCAGGTTTGTTATTAAGAAACCTCTGTATTTTTTCTTTGTAATTGCGTTCAGCTAGCCAATTAATCGACATTAGCAGCAAAGAGACGCTAATCATAAAATATGAAGTTGGAAGAGATGCTATAAGCAAGCAAAGGCAAATGAAATATATTAGCTGATGAACCGACTCATTTTGATTTTTTGAAAAAATAGTCTTAATAATACTGTTCATTTTTTGTATCAATATTTCTATTGTTTTAACTCTAGTATATCTTCAAGCCAGGAAAAAACTTTGTCTATATCTTCTTGTGTGCATATATCAAGGCTCTGAACACAAAGGAATTTGATGTTTTCATTGCTTTTGCATAAAGCAATTTTGTTATCCACATATTTCTTGTGTCTCTTGAAAGGCTGTAAATATGCAACATCAGGCTTCTTTATACTGATACCTCCATTTTTAAGTTCAAGGTGATATAGTAACGAAATAAAGTTGAATTGATTGTGATTCTTGAATTTGTGTATTATGTTTTTCGCAATAATCTCTCTGTTATTATTGAAGAAATTCTCGGCTGTTTCTTTTCTTAGTGCAAATGGGGTATGATTAATGCAAAAATATTTTGTTTTATAACCTGCAATTTTGGCTGCCTGCCATTGTCCCATATGATAAGATGCTCTCGGCTGAAAAGTTTTATCAAAAATTATGTATTTCATAAAGAACTTTTTAGCATTTTGCCAAATCACTCTTAGCCAGGGCGCAGTATGCCATCTTCCAAGTAAAACCGGTTTATCGTCAGCAAACCAATCTTGTCGCTTAGTTTCTCTTATCAGAAAAGTATCATCATTGAAGTAAATGAAGTTATCCGACAAATCATTAATCCTCCACATAATTGTTTCAATAGATCTGCTGCTAAATGTTGGAAGCTCTTTTTCAAATCCGGCAAATATTTCTTTGTGGTCAATTATTTTAATATCTGTAATCCTTTCAGGATAGAATTTTTTGATGTCATTGTGTAATTGAGGGTCTTGATTATCGGTTATTATAAAAATATTTCTTACAAACGGAGCGAATTTAAGAATAGACAAAAGGCAATATTTGATTTCATTTACGCTTGCAAATCTTGTTTGATGGGCACCCGGGATTTTATTGCGATTGGTTTCTTTTAAAAATGCCGACATCTTTTTTATGTGCTGAGGGTCACTGCCATCAACCCAGGTAATCACCGCATCGATAGGAGTGGTATGGTTTGTATGGATGTTGCCGGTCATTTTTTTTCACAAAGGTATGGCTTTTATTAAATTTTTCGCAACTTTGCCGTCAACAAATTCTGTGTAATGGAAAACTCCTATCCCAAAAAAATCTGTGTCATTTCAATGGTGCGTAATGATAATTTCTTTACGCCAAAATGGATAGATTATTATGGTAAGCAGTTTGGTTTTGAAAATCTTTTTCTTGTTTTGGATGGGATGGATCAGCCTTTGCCTGAAAAGCATAAGAGTATAAACATTATACAAAAAACTCACATAAAATTAACCCGTTCAAAGGGCGACAGATATAGGGCGGGTTTAGTGTCTCAGATTGCAAAAGACCTTTTCAATAAGTATGATATTGTTATTGCACTTGACATTGATGAATTTCTCGTAGTGGACCCTAATTGCGGTAAAACACTTTCAGAATATCTCCAAAAACCTATTAAATGGTCATCTTTGTCAGCTCTTGGATTGGATGTTGGGCAGCATAAAGAGTTGGAATCTCAAATTGATTCTAGCAAACCATTCTTGAGTCAGAGAAGATTTGCCCATGTATCTTCTCGCTATACCAAAGCGATTGTGGCTACAAAGCCTGTTAGATGGGGGTCTGGTTTTCACCGTGTAAAGGGAAAAAATTTCCATATCGATACTAATCTATATTTATTCCATTTTGGAATGATAGATTATCTTCAATGTCAAAATAAGATTAATGATAAAGATTTAAACGACAGTGGTTGGACAGGTCATTTTAACAGAAGGTTTTATCTTTTTGAATTAATTATAAACAGCAAACCTATAGATGCCGATGAATTTTTTCCCAAAGCTAGAAGACGACAATCATTATTCAGACCAATTTATGCTTTAAATAAACCCGGCATGTTAAAAGAAAAACCGGTAATAATAATCCCAGAAAGGTTTAGAGAGATGGTTTAGTGCTTGATAGCTCTAATATCCTAAATACCTATAATACTTGCTCTGAATATCTTTAACATCATCAAGCTTAAAATTAATGCTGTAAACCCTTATCAAGTCTTTTATTTGTTTTTTATCATATACAAATGCAAGCGCAGCATCAAAATAAAAACAACAGGTGTCCATTTTTACTTGTTTTGTAACTCTTTTTAATGATTCCCAATCAATTTGCTCAGGTAAAACGAAGTATGCATGATGCGGCTCGTCTTTGTCAATATAAACATTATCGCTCTGATATTCAAGGTTGAAAAACTTCCTAAGCTTAATCATTGCCATTTCATTATGGATTTTAATTGATTTCTTTTTAAACATTATACCCTCTTCCATATAGAGCTTTTGCAATGAGCTTACATGTGCATATTGCTGTAAGTTCTTCACCCTTATAGCTTGACATATATTCCCAAAAACTGTAATACTTCCGGGGACTGCATCGAAAGAATGTTTGAAATGCTTTTTAATGTTTTGAGTAGATCTCATTATACTCTCAAACGAATAATACCCATTCAAAGTTAAATAGAGATGTTGAGGCTTTTGTGCACTTGGTTCCTGACTGTAATATCCAAAATAAGGAGATGCTGCTTCCAAAACGCAGGTGTTTGGCAATAATATATCATCTTGGACACAATTTAGAGCTTCTTCTTTTATTAATCCGCCAAACCTTTCAATGGTTGTTGTTGTTTCCATAATGTAGTTTTTGATGGTTAGTTATCAAATATACAACATTTGTTTAATAAAAGCAAGTTGCTGATAATGAATGTTTGAAAATAGTTTTGAGTTCTCTCAAAGTTATTTTAAATATAAATGCTTCATTGTTTTTAATAAATTTGCACTCTGGATTTTTAAACACATTATAAAAAATAATAAAATCATTATCGCAGTTGTATATTGTTGTAATTTTAACGTTCTGAATAAAAAAATGCACAGTGTAGTTGATAATTATTTACTGTGTGACTTTGTAACCTGTAACTTTATAATATGGCCTGGTTTATAAAAGATGAAACAATAAAAAAGCCCTCAAGCAAAAGTTTGTGGGTTAAATGCAAAAAATGTTCTTCTCATGTTTATGATGTTGAATGGAAAGAAAACCTCAACGTTTGTCCAATTTGCAATTTTCATGGAAGTATAACTTCCCGTCAAAGGGCGGATCTTATATTTGATAAGGGTTCCTTTAATGAGTTGTTTGCAAATATTGGTCCGGTCGACTCTCTGAAGTTTGTTGACCTTAAAGGCAGCTATAAAGATAAATTTGAAGAAAACAAGAAAAAGGCCGGAATTAATGAGGCTGTTCTTACAGGTCATGGCAAAATTAACGGTATTAAAGCTGTTGCTTCTATAATGGATTTTCGTTTTCTTGGAGGTAGCCTTGGTAGTGGTACTGGTGAGAAAATTCTTCAGGGCGCAAATTTTGCTCTCGAACATAAAATGCCGTATATAGTATTTTCCGAATCAGGTGGTGCAAGAATGCAGGAAGGTGTTTTGTCTTTAATGCAGATGGCGAAAACATGCTCAGGTGTTGCAAAGTTGAATAAGAAAAACATTCCGTTTATTTCTGTTTTGGTGAATCCTACCACCGGAGGTGTTACTGCAAGCTATGCTATGATGGGTGATATTAATATAGCCGAACCATTTGCCGTAATTGGTTTTGCCGGTAGAAGAGTTATTGAGCAAACAATAGGGGAGAAGCTGCCTGATGATTTTCAAACTGCTGAATATCTTTTAGAGCATGGTTTTGTTGATGCAATTGTTAACAGAAAAGATATGAAAGATTATCTGAGCAACGTTTTAAGTTATTATAACCTTAAGTAAAAAGTTCTGAATATGACTAAAGTTAAATCTAAACCTTCTGAAAAATCGGTCAAAAACTCAACCGAAAAAGGGAAAAACGGGACTGCATGGGATATTGTAAAGATTAGCAGGCATCCAAACAGACCTGTTCTTCAGGATTATATAAGTCTTGTTTTTGAAAATTTCATTCCATTGCATGGCGATAGATATTTTGCCGACGACCCTGCTATAGTTGGTGGTTTTGCTAAGATTGGAGATAAAAAGGTAATGCTTATTGGCCAGAATAAAGGAAAAAATACTACCGATCAGATTACCAGAAACTTTGGTATGGCTAAACCTGAAGGATACAGAAAAGCCTTGAGATTGATGAAACTTGCAGAAAGGTTCAATCTGCCAATTGTTACGGTCATTGATACTCCCGGAGCATTCCCCGGTATTGAAGCCGAAGAGAGAGGTCAGGCAGAATCCATTGCGAAAAATATTACCGAAATGGCAAAGCTGGAAGTGCCTATTGTGGCAGTAGTTATTGGCGAAGGTGGTAGCGGAGGTGCGTTAGGTATTGGTGTTGGAGATAAAATTCTAATGTTGTCGAATGCTATTTATTCTGTTATTTCGCCGGAGGGTTGCGCTTCAATATTATGGAGAGATGCTACTTTTGCTCCGGAGGCTGCCGAAGCGCTTAATATTACTGCCAAAGCATTATTGAAGCTTGAAGTGATTGATGAAATTATTGAAGAACCTAAAGGTGGAGCCCATTCAGATTATGATAAAACAGCAACTGCTGTGAAAAGTGCTATATTGAAAAACCTTAAATCATTGGAAAACATATCTGTAGATAAATTGTTAGATATGCGTGCGGATAAATATGCCGCTATGGGTAAGTTTTCTACTGATAATTAATGATTTTTATAAACACGGAGAGCACAAAGAAGCACAGAGATATTTAGATAGTGCGAAGATTAATATAGGTAAATGAGGTTTTTTATTTAACACGGAGACACGGAGAACATAGAGAAGCACGGAGGTATGATTACGCAGAAAAGTATAAATGAGATATCGTATAAAATAATTGGGTGTGCTATAGAAGTGCACAAACATTTGGGTCCGGGTTTATTGGAGTCTGTTTATGAATCTTGTTTTATTGATGAAATGAGAAGCTGTGGATTAGAAATTAAATCTCAGGTTGTTATACCAATTCATTATAAAGGAAAAAATTTGGGTGGTAGTTTGAAGTTGGATTTGTTGGTAAATGACTTGGTAATTGTTGAAGAAAAAGCTGTAGAACAAATGATCCCGTTATATAAAGCACAATTGTTATCATATTTAAAATTATCAGGAAAACCGAAAGGATTGTTAATTAACTTTAACTGCGAGAATATTAAAGAGCAACTAGTATCAATGGTTACACCGGAATTCGCAAAATTACCTAAAGAGTAATTCTCTCTCCGTGTTTCTCCATGCTCTCCGTGTCTCCGTGTTAAAAAAACGAAAATAAATCATGACAAAGAAAAAAGAAATTTTAAGAATAACCGATACAACCCTTAGAGACGGTCACCAGTCGTTATGGGCTACAAGGATGAGAACTGAAGATATCATGAATATCATCGAACTCATAGATAAAGTTGGATATTATTCATTGGAAGTATGGGGCGGTGCTACATTTGATGTTTGCCTCAGGTTTTTATATGAAGACCCATGGGAAAGATTGCGCTTAATTAAATCAAAAGCTAAAAACACTCCTCTGCAAATGCTTCTTAGAGGCCAAAATATTGTTGGATATAAGAATTATCCCGACGATTTAGTGGATAGATTTGTTGGTGCAGCCCACGATAATGGAATTGATATTTTTAGAATTTTTGATGCACTGAACGATTCCAGAAATCTTCAGGCAGCAATTAAAGCCGTTAAAAAGCATGGTGGTCATGCTCAAGGTACTTTGTCATATACTATTAGTCCTGTTCATACTGTGAAAAAATATGTTCAGGATGCCAAAGAACAGGTTGAATTGGGTATAGACTCATTGTGTATAAAAGATATGGCCGGAATTCTTTCTCCGGTGATGTCGAGAGACTTAGTTACAGCCCTAAAGAAAGAGTTGGATATTCCAATTCAACTTCATTGCCATGCCACAAGCGGAATGGCATATTCAGCTTATTTCGATGGCGTAAAAGCCGGTGCCGGTGCAATTGATACTGCAATATCATCTCTTGCAGGTTTTTCTTCACAACCGCCTGTCGAAACATTCGTTGCCGCATTTAGTGAAACAGAATTTGAGGTTAAGCTTGATATTGATAAATTGCGTCAGGTTAATAAGTACTTTACAGATCTTAGTCCAAAGCGTTGTAAACCAAGAGGTTTTGAGCCGGCAATCGATTCGGAAATTCTTGTTCATCAGATTCCAGGTGGAATGATTTCAAACTTCCGTTCTCAGCTCGAACAACAAGGTGCTCTCGACAAACTTGATGAAGCTCTTGAAGAAGTATCAAAAGTTAGAAAAGATTTGGGATATCCTCCACTTGTTACCCCAACTAGTCAGATAGTAGGTACTCAGGCTGTAATGAATGTGCTCACAGGTGAGAGGTATAAAATGGTGCCACAAGAGGTCAAAAACTATGTAAAAGGAATGTATGGTCGCTCGCCTGCGCCTATAGATGCAAATTTTGTTAAAAAAATACTGGGTAAAGAAAAGCCAATAAATCATAGGCCGGCAGATGATTTGAAGCCAATTTTACCTACTGCAACTAAAAATATCTCAAACCCCGAACTAATCAGAAGTGAAGAAGATATTCTTTCTTACTGCCTGTTTCCAGAGGTAGCAACAGAATTCTTTAAATGGAGGGCTCTGCCGGATAATCAAAAAACACCTGCACCTGCCGACCTTGAATGTGCTGCATTGCAAGGCAAGAAAGAAGAAGTGAAGCAAGAAAGTATTGAAAATCTGCTAAATCCTGACGATTATTCCGGTATTAATTCTATTATTGAAAAGGCTGCAAAAATGCAGTTGAGTGAAATAATCATTAAAAAAGGAGATTTCAACCTTGCTCTGCGCTCGGGCAATGGTGCATCAAAAAGTTTTGACTTTGCCGCTGCAGATGAAAAGCCACAGGAGAAACAAGTAGCAGTTGCCGTTAAAGAAGAAAAGAAAGCTGAGGCTGTGCCTGTTACCGCTTCAGAAACAATTAATGCTGTAATGGCAGGCACTTTCTATCGTTCAGCATCCGAAAACAAACCTCCTTTTGCTGAAGAGGGTAAAACTGTTAATGCAGGTGATACTATTTGCATTCTCGAAGCCATGAAGCTGTTCAACGAAATTCAGTCGCCTGTAAAATGCAAGATTGTTAAGATTTTAGTTGAAAACGGAACAAAAGTAACCAAAGGACAACCTATTTTTGCAATAGAAAAGCTTTAATGTTTTTTAGCGCAAATCTGCAACATCTGCGAGAAAATTTTTATAAAACCCCTGAACTCCTCGGCATCAAATGTCGGGGAGTTTCTATTATGGCAGCGTCCATCTGTCTGATCAATTCGCCCTTGTCTTTATCTAGAGTGCCCGCAAGAATTAAATTATTTGAAACATGATTGCTTCTGTAAATCACATTTTCAACATTCATATTTTTAATAAAAATCTTGAGCTCTTCAATCAATTCAACTACACTCTGCTGAATGTATTCTCCTTTAAAACGGTTTTTAAAATGCTGCTGTCCGAATGGCAGACTTAATGTTAGAGTTGATAAAAACTTAGGATTTATTTTGCTTATAATTTCAGCAGATTTTATTGCATGTTGCTCGCTGTATTTTTTCCCTCCTAATCCGTTTAATATCATAATAGAAGTTTCAATCCCTGCTTCGTGAGCTTTTTGTATTCCCTCAATCGTAGAATTAAACGTTTCTCCTTTGTTTATAAGCCTTAGAAGCTCATCATCACCTGTCTCTATGCCAATATACAACAATCTCAACCCTGCATCTCTCAATTCTATAAGCTCTGATTGAGTCTTTGCCAAAATATTTCTGGGCATAGCATATGATGAAATTCTTTGAAGTTTTCCAAATTGTGAATTTATTTCATTTAAGATAGGTAAAAGCTTTCCGGAGGAAAGAACCATTGCATCCCCATCTGCGATAAAAACTTTTTTTACATAACCCCTGTAGTATTCTGCAAGGGTAGTAATGTCTTTTTTAATTTCATCAAAGTTTCTAATCTTAAACTTTTTTGAAGTGTACATTTCGCAAAAGGCGCATTCATTCCATGAACAGCCAATTGTAGCTTGCAAAATTGCTGACCGTGCCTCGCCTGGAGGACGAAACAATGGTTCATTATATTCTAATGGTTGGTAAAACATTCTTATAATTTTTACAAAAATAAGAGTTCATGCAAAATTTTAGGGTTTTTTATTGTAATTAAATTTAGAGTAATTATACCTAAGTAATAAACCGAGTAATTTGTAATTGCTTATTGAGTATTTTTGAATGAAATATTTTAATAGCCAATTTGAATTACTAGTTTTATGCTTTCGAAAAGATTACTCATTTTATTTGTCTTGGTTTTATTGCGGTCGGTGACTTTTAGTCAGATGTCGGAAATAGACAGTTTGCAAAATATTCTTGCAAATAATAAGAAAATAGACACTACAAGAGTAAATGTTCTTAATAAGTTAGCAAGTCTTTACACTAAGTCAAGTCATTCTGTTTCGTTAAAACATGCTTTTGAAGCCGATTCTTTATCTAATATTCTTAATTATGATTTTGGAAAGGCTGAAAGCAATAGAATTATAGGTGTTGTTTATATCTCCAAGCCCGATTACACAAAGGCTATTTTTCATCTGGATTATTCTATGGATTTGTTTTATAAGATTGATAGAATGTATGGGGTTTTTAATTGCTTGAATAGCCTGGGAACTGCATACAGCTATATAGGCGATCTGGAAAAGGCTTTAGAATACTTTTATAAATCATTGGAAATTAGTGATTTCTTCGAAGATTCTACTATCAAAACATTGGCTTATAATAATATTGGAAATATATTTTATTTTCAGGGCGATTATGATTCTGCTCTTGAACACTATCATAAAGCACTTGAGATTCGTGAAAAAAATGGCGAAGCTTCAGGAATGGCCGGTAGTTATAATAATTTGGGTGTAATTTATAAACTTAAAGGTGATTATCCTCGTGCTTTGGAATATTATCAAAAATCTTTGAAAATCAGGGAAGACTTGCTTGATAGAAGAGGTGTAGCTATGAGTTACAATAATATCGGAGTAATTTATGATATGCAGGGTGATTATGAATCTGCTTTAAGTTATTATGAAAAAGCACTGGAAATTAGGAAAGAACTGGGAGATAAAGCTGGAATTTCTACCGGATATAACAATATCGGTCATATTTATCAAAATATTGGAGAATACCAGAATGCTCTGAAATATTATTACGAGTCATTAAGTATAAAAACTGAAATTGGCGATAAAAATGATATGGCTCTTACTTTCAATAATATTGCAAATGCATATCTTAGTCTGAAAGATTATAGAAAATCGCATGATTATTTTATTAAGGCAATATCTCTGAGCAAAGAAGTAGGTATTAAATCTATTGAAGCATGGGGCAATGCCGGATTGGGTGAGCTTTTCTTTAATCAGAATGACTATCCTAATGCCTATTCTCGTAGTCGATATGCTTATAAATTGGCAAATGAAATTGGGGAAATTAAATTAAGGCAGAAATCTGCAGAAATTTTATCTCACAGTGCTGCCAAAATTGGATTGTATGAAGAGGCATACAAGTTTCATATTATTAATAAAAACTTAAGTGATAGCATTAAAAGTGAAGAAAATATAAGAAAAACAATTGGGTTAGAATTCGAATACAGATACGAGAAAGAGAAAGAAATAGCAAGGCTTGAAAAGGAAAAATCTGAAGCTTTGTTTGAGGAAGAACTTGTTTATCAGAAAAATATCAGGAATTATTTAATTGTAGGATTTATTTTACTTGCATTATTGCTGTCAGTTTTAGCTTATGGTTTTGTGCAAAGAAGGAAAAAAAACAGATTATTGGCAATTCAAAGATCATTAGAATTTAAGCAAAATTTTCTTGCCAATATGAGCCATGAAATTCGTACCCCACTTACAGGATTGGTTGGTATGATAGATATTTTAAAGAAAACAGAATTGGATGAAGATCAAAAGGATTATATATCTACACTTAAGCAGTCATCAGAAAACCTCCAGGAAATCATAAATCAAATACTCGACTATGCAAAAATTGAGTCAGGAGTGTTGAAACTGAATGTTAGAGTATTTAAGTTTGAGAATATAATGCTAGATGCAAAAAAATTGTTCAACAGTATTTGTAATAAGGATATTGAATTTATTGTTGAGATTGACGATGATATCCCTGATTATATTGTTGCTGATAGGGGTAGAATTATGCAAATTATCAATAATCTTGTACTAAATGCTGTGAAGTTTACTGATAAGGGGAAGATTTCAATTATTGCATCACTTATAGGAAGTAATATTGCTAGCAATGAAATTACTCTGAGAATAGAGGTTAGAGATACAGGAATTGGTGTAAAAAAGGAAAAGCGTAATACTTTATTTGTTCCATTTGGGCAAATTGACCAAACCGACATTAGAGGTCATGATGGTTCAGGTCTGGGATTATCTATATGTAAGGAATTGGCAAAAATGCAGGGCGGAGAAATTGGGTTTGAAAGTGAAGTAAATGTTGGTAGTAGTTTCTGGTTTACTATAAAAGCAAAAGTTGGACACGATAAAAAAGAAAATATTTCTGAATAAAAAGACTTTTTTAATTAATTCTAAAACTTTAAACAATGTCAAAAAAAATTCACGAATCAGGACCTTCAGGAGCAGTATATGGATTAGGAATAATCGGTGCTGCAATTTACTTCATTTCCACAGCAACAGGATTTTGGATGGGCGTATTAGGCTTTTTGAAAGCATTAGTATGGCCTGCATTCCTTGTTTATGAAGCATTAAAAGCAGTAGGAGCGTAATTTACTCCTACTGCTTTTTATCTAATGTGGAATTTAAAACTCTCTTTCCACATCCTTGTCTCCTCTGCCAGATAGGTTTATTATAGCTAATCTGTTTTGGCCTTTTAGGATTTTGTCGGCAAGTGCAACTGCATGGCTTGATTCAATTGCAGGGATAATGCCTTCAAGTTCCGAAATCAACTTATAAGCTGCAATAGCTTCTTTGTCGGTAACAGCAAAATACTTTGCTCTATTCGACTCTTTTAGAAAAGAATGCTGCGGGCTAATTCCCGGGTAGTCAAGACCGGCAGCAATTGAGTGTGATTCAACCGGATTCCCTTCTGTGTCAACAAGGCAGTATGAGTATGTGCCTTGAAAAATCGTGGGTTTACCCATTGATAGAGTAGCAGCTGTGTTGTCTAAAGTTGCGTTCCCACCTCCTTCGGCACCTAAAATCTCCACTTCAACATCATCAAAGAAACCGGAGAACAGGCCTATTGCATTGGAGCCGCCGCCAACACATGCGAAGATAGAATCAGGCAGTCGGCCCTCAGTATCTAATATTTGGTTTCTTGCTTCTTGCCCTATCACGCTTTGAAAATACCCAACCATTTTTGGATAGGGGTGAGGACCTACCTGAGAACCAAGCAAATAATAAGATTCTGGGTTTTCTATATAATAACCAAGTGCTGCATCAACTGCGTCTTTAAGGGTCTGGGTGCCTAGGTCAGTACTTATTACTTCAGCGCCTAGAAACTTCATTCTTCTTACATTCAATGTCTGACGCTTTACATCTATTGCACCCATAAATACTTTGCACGGGATTCCTATCAAAGCAGCAGCAGTTGCTGTGGCAACTCCATGCTGGCCGGCGCCGGTTTCTGCAATTATCTCTTTTGCGCCCATGCTCTTGGCTATTAGGATTTGCCCGATTGTATTGTTTATTTTATGTGAGCCTGTGTGATTCAGGTCTTCTCTTTTCAGGTAAATTTTAGAACCGATATGCTCACTTAGCCTTTTTGCATAATACAATGGTGAAGGCCTCCCCACATAGGTTTTTAGATAATGAATAAACTCTTTTTGAAACGATTCTTTTCGAGCTTCGCTATCAAAAAAATCAGCTAGTTTTTCTAATGGAGCAGCCAAAACCGGAGGAATATATGCTCCTCCAAATTCTCCATAAAACCCATTATAATTAAGCATTGATGAAATTGGCTGTACTTGTGTTTCTTTTGTAATTGTATGTAATTTTTCCATGATTTTTTTATTTGAAAATGATTTATATATGAATTTTTTAAAATAATGAACCGTGCAAATTTCTAGCATTGCACACTTTACCCACGTAAGGTAAATGCATTTAATGGGCGGGGGAGCCCCCGCCAACGCCAATTCCATCTTTGTATTAAAATGTAGTAGTTCATTTTTTTAAATAAAAAAAAGCCGCAAGGGATTTCTTGCGGCTCTATATTGTTTACATAGTTATACCTTTATCAATACCCTTTTTTGTGAGAGATTAATAAGTGCCACCATGTTATATTTAATCCGATTTTCATATTGTTGTCTTTTTGACCTTCGACATGCAAAGGAAATAATAATTGTTTACAAATACAACTTACGAACGCATTTTTAGTATTCTCTCAATATCTACTAGTTTAATATTTTTCGACTTTAGCAATATTATCAAGTGGTACAAAAGGTCTGCAGCTTCATTTTTAAATAGCTTTTTGTTGTTTCTGTTAGCTTCAATTACAAGTTCAACGGCTTCTTCTCCCACTTTTTGTGAGACTTTGTTTATGCCTTTTTTAAAGAGATTATTTGTGTACGAGCTTTGTGCATCACATTCTATTCTGTCGGAAATTGTTTTTTCTAATTCGTAAAGAAATCCTTTGTCAGGCATAGCCCCAAAACAACTTTCGCGTTTTTTATGACAAGTATTTCCTTCTGGAATTACTTGTATCAAAATTGTGTCATTGTCGCAGTCTGAATAAATCTTTACAACATTAAGAAAATTGCCGGAAGTTTCCCCTTTTGTCCACAATCGTTTTTTAGTTCTGCTGTAGAAAGTAACCTTTCCTTCTTTTTGAGTTTTTAATAATGCATCTTCATTCATATAGCCAAGCATCAGCACTTTCATGTTTAGATAATTCTGAATTATTACAGGCACAAGGCCATTATTTTTTTTGAAATTAATCTTAAGTTTTGCTTTCATGTGTTAATAATTTGTTTTTTAATGGTTCCCGCCCATGCAGCGATTTTTCAAAAGGTTTTCATTTTAGTTCATGATGTGTAATTTACATATTTAGAATTAGTTAGTTGTAATTTTCATGAAATTAAATATGGCGGCATTTTTTCATTTTTAATTAATAAGGTAATAAGGTTGGTTTTCTCCTGTTACCCTTTCTACTAAGGTTTGATGAAAAAAATAAGGTTTTTTTAAAAGCATAAAAACCTTATTTTCAATATTTTAACCTTAGTAGAAAATTAATGTATATGATTTTTAACCTCTTATATAACTTCCTCGTTCATGCAGCTTCCAGTTTAGCTAATTTCATCCTTAACTGATTGATTTTCTTTTGTTTATATTTTTGTTGAAATTCAAGTAGCGCATTTGGGTTGAAACTTTGTTGGTTGATTATCATTTTATAATAGATAATGGACAGTTTTCGTGCTGTTGCCACAACTGCTTTCCCTGCGCCGGCTCTTGCCTTTAATCTTCTAAAGTGGTC
>JAGXRQ010000044.1 GCA_018335675.1 Bacteroidota bacterium
AGTCTATATTGGCTAAGGAACACATAAGCAAGGAAAATAACAATATCCACCTTCAACATGTAAACAACCTTCATGCTCAACTGCGTAAATTCCTAAGACAATTTAATGGTGTAAGTTCAAAATATCTACAAAACTATCTAAACTGGTTTGCATATAAAGATAAACTATATGGAACGAAGTCAACCATTAAACAATGGTTCTACGCAATTCTTGCTACGCCATACGCATATGAGCTGTTTTTGCAATTTAAAGATAATGCTGTTAATATTAGAACTTAGCCGTTAGAAACAAAAATACACTATCATAAAGATGGAAAAACTCAATATAATTTTAAACGGAAAGATTGCAGAAGGCTTTAAAGGAGAAACTATTTTGCAAACAGCAAACCGTTATGGAATTGAAATCCCAACCCTATGCAATGATGAGAGGCTTCAGCCTTTTTCATCTTGCTTTGTATGTGTTGTTGAAGTTGAAGGCATGAGAGGCCTACAACCAGCATGTTCGACTAAGGTTACAGAAGGCATGAACATAAACACTAACAATGAAAGAGTTGTTAATTCAAGAAAATTTTCTTTAGAACTTATAGCTAGTAATCATTATGCTGATTGTGCGGCTCCCTGCAAAGAAAGATGCCCTGCCGGCGTTGATGTTCAAGGCTACATAGCACTTATAAACCAAGGACTCTATAGTGAGGCAGTAGAGCTCATTAAGAAGGTAAACCCATTGCCAGCGATTTGCGGAAGGGTTTGTGTTAGACCTTGTGAAGTAGCCTGCAGAAGAAATCTTATAGAAGGCGAAGGAGTTGGCATAGATTATCTTAAAAGATATGCTTCAGACAAAGACATTCAATCTAAAAATCCATTCCGCCCTGAGATAAAGAAATCGACCGGCAAAAAAGTTGCTGTTATTGGCGCAGGTCCTGGCGGCCTAACTGCTGCATACTATCTTCAAATTGAAGGTCATGCGGTTGAGTTATTTGAAGCTAGCCCTAACCCCGGAGGAATGCTTAGATACGGAATTCCGCCATACAGGCTGCCAAACGACATTATTGATGCTGAGGTAAAGGCAATTACCGACATTGGAGTAAAAATTCATTATAATCAAAAACTTGGAGATAACGTTTCATATAAAGAGTTGAAAACTAAATTCGACAGTGTTGTTCTGGCAATTGGATCTCAGAGTGGAACAAGTATAGGTTGCGAAAATGATGATGCAGGAAATATATTTTCCGGAATTGATTTTCTGAGAAACATGGAAATGACAGGCCAAAAATATGATTTTACAGGCAAAAAAGTTGGAGTTATCGGAGGTGGAAATACAGCAATGGATTGTTGCCGAACTGCCATGAGATGCGGAGCTTCAGAAATATATGTTCTTTACAGAAGAACAGA
This sequence comes from Bacteroidota bacterium, assembly GCA_018335675.1. Lineage (GTDB taxonomy): Bacteria > Bacteroidota > Bacteroidia > Bacteroidales > UBA7960 > PWND01. Next base: position 1,392 of record JAGXRQ010000044.1, read on the forward strand.
AAAAGAAATGCCGGCAAACCCCATTGAAATACACGAATCAAAACTCGAAGGTATAAAGTATATGTTTCTGACAGCTCCTGCAAAAGTTGTGAAAGATAAAAAGGGAGATCTTAAGTCATTGCTTTGCTACAAAATGGAACTTGGAGAACCGGATGCTTCGGGCAGAAGACGTCCGGTTAAAGTGGAAGGAAGCGACTTTGAGGTTCAGCTTGACTATATTTTAGCTGCAATAGGTCAAAAAACAGTTGTTAACTTCATAGATGACATCAACAAAAGTTCAGAGCAGGAATTAATAATCAATAAATGGGGCGATATAGATGCAAATCCAAAAACTCTACAAACATCAGTAAATAGCATCTTCGCTTGTGGCGATGGAGTAACCGGCCCTGCAACTTTAATTGAAGCAATTGCTCAAGGGCGCCTTGCAGCTCAAAGCTGCAACAAATTCCTACAGGGCAAGGAAGTAACCCCTCCTGAAAAAGAATTTTTGAGTAAAAGAGATAACTTTATTAAACAAGAAAAACACGACTACCAAGGCCACTATGGTTCTCAGTTAAGAGAAGAAATGCCAACGCTTGACCCTAAGAAAAGGAAGAATTTTGAGGAAGTAGAACTTGGATACACAGACAAACAAGCTAATAATGAAACTTTAAGATGTTTGGAATGTGGATGTGTAGAATACTATACTTGCGATTTGAAAAAATATTCTACTGAATACAATGTTGAACAAACTCATTTTGGAGGTGATTTCAATAAACATAATATTGATTTCTCACATCCGTTTATAGAAATCGACAACAACAAATGCATATTGTGTGGACGATGCGTAAGAATATGCAAAGAAGTCGTTGGAGCAAATGCGCTTGGTTTTATAAACAGAGGATTTGAAACATTTGTTGCTCCCAGCTTAAACTCTAAACTATCAGAAACAAATTGCGAATCGTGTGGGATGTGTATTTCAACATGCCCAACTGCTGCATTAACAGAAAATGTTCCTTTCAAACCCGGTCCTTTAAAAACAGAAGAAATTACTTCTACCTGCAATTATTGCTCAATTGGCTGTGAAATAAGCCTACATCACAAATCAGGATTTTTTACAAAAGCCACTGGCTCAAAGGGTTTAATTAATAAGGACGGAAATATCTGCAAATATGGGCGCTTTGGATACAGTCATCTAAATGATAAAACTAGAATTTTAAAACCTCTCATTAAGAAAGACGGAAAATTTGAGGAAATTTCATTTAATGAAGCTTTTAAAATAATCTCAGATAGAATTGCGAAAGCAAACCCAAATGAAAATGCATTTTTTGCCGGGGCAAGACTAAGTAACGAAGAGATTTACATGATTCAAAAAATGGCCAGGGCAGGTGCAAAAACCAATAATATATACTCATTCCATTACATGGGAAGAGAAAAAGCTTATTTAGAAAATAGCGATTTCAATGTTGCACCTGAAAACTTAAAACACGTTTCTCAATATTTTATTTTGGGTTCAGAATTGAATTACGAAAATGGAGTTGTTGGTTTTGTTATTGCAAACGAAAAATATAATGGCAACAAGCCTGTACATCTTATCACCGAAAAAGCAGACAGCTTCATGAAGCACAAAGCTGATTCTGAACTAATTATTAAATCATACTATCATTTTGTAAAAGCCGTAAATCATTATATAATTTCAAACAAATTAGAAAACGGCATTTTCATTAAAGACCAATCAATTGGATTTGATAAATATAAGAAGGCATTATTAGAAGAGAACTTTGAAGATATTGTTAAGAAAGCCGGCTGTAATAAAAATGACATAAAAACATTTGTTGAAAAGTATAATAAGGAACATAAATCAGTTGTGGTTTTTGCAGAGAAAAACGTTTCTCCGGAAACATGTTTTGAATTGCAGAATTTATCGATGCTAACGGGCAAAAAAGGGAAAATTGGTGCCGGCATATTAGGGTTAAAAGAAAAGAATAACTCACAAGGACTAATTGATATGGGCGCATTATCAAACCTTACTCCGGGGGGCAAAACACTTGACAAAAAAGCATCTGAAACTTTGTCTCAAATTTGGAATATTAAAGAGTTAGCAACAAATACAGAAGCAAATAGTTATGAATATTTCTCTAATGGACATATAAAAAACTTGTTTATTTTTGGAGAAGATCCAGTTGGGTGTAGCTTGAGTAAGAAAAAAATTACAGATGTATTAAAAAAATCTGACTTTATTGTTGTTCAGGATTTTTATATGACAGAAACAGCAGAGCATGCAACAATAATTTTACCTGCAACGATGAATTTCGAAACAGGAGGTAGCTACACAAATACATGGAAGTACATTCAGCAATTCGACAAATCAATCAACAAAAAAATTGAATTATCAAGCTTTGAGCAGTTAGTTGAACTTCATAAGAGTATTGGAATAAAAAACAATATAAACACTCCGGCAGAAGCATTAATTGAAGCAATGAGCATTATTGAAAAACTTAATGGGAATAGCGAAAAACCTGTAGAATTTCATATTACTAATGATAATGCTTTCATGAAATTATTTGAATATGGATGTGATATTTTAGTAAAACGATTTGATGAAGAATTTGAAAGTTCATTTAAAAATTAGTTCAATAAGACAATACTCAATTGATTATAAATAAAACCGATATAAACCATGAAAGCATTTGAAAATATTGACGAAGTTTTGGATTTTGCTATGAATGCAGAACAAGAAGCAGTTGATTTTTATACTCAGCTGGCATCAGTAATGAGTAATCAACAAATGAAGGAAACCTTTTTAGAATTTGCAAAAGAAGAGATAAAGCATAAAGCCAGATTGGAAAAAATCAAAGAAGAAAAGATATTCGAACAAAATCCCGAGAAAGTTGCTGATCTTAAAATTGCTGATTATACTGTTAATGTGACTCCAAGTCCAAATATGAATTACGCTGATGCACTTGTTTTAGCAATGAAAAAAGAAAAAGCAGCGTTCCGGCTTTATTATGCTTTAGCAGAAAGAACAACAAACCCGGAACTAAAAAAGGTGTTTGAAGAACTAGCAATAGAGGAGTCTAAGCATAAGCTTAAGTTTGAAATTGAATATGACGAACATGTCTTGAGAGATAATTAAAAAATACTTTGAAATCACCGGATATCTCGCTTACGCTCGATATGACAGCAGTTTCATGCAGAATTATCTAAATGACAAAGCCATTCCGGCAGTAGCCACAGAATAATGTGCGTATGTGTAATCAAAATACAAGTGAAATAATCCCATTTTGAATTTTAAACCCAGATTATACTTTGGCTCATATTTATTTGCATCTCCAACAACAACAAAATCGATTGGATCTTTCCGGACAACGCTTTCATCAGTAACTATTCTAGAACCATCAGTCATATCTAGAGTAGGAATTGGGTAATAACCCAACATCCTTAAATTAGCAGTATTTGTAGCAAATCCAACAGCTCCATAAACAACAAAGAATGGAATATCAACAGATGCAACCAAATTAGCTGTTATACTACTTACATCAAAAAGAAACTTTTGATCACTAAAATTAACAGCATCTGTTGTACGATCAGAAGCATCAATATCGACTGGCTTAATATCTATTCCCGAACTAGTATGAAATTTCGTATATCCACCTTGAATTGAAAGATTTATTAAAGGTAATTTTTCAAAAACAGGAATCCACTGTTTAATGCTATGTTTAATACCAAACCCATATAGCCCTATTTTACCTGTATTACCCAAATTAAATTCAGGAGTATATCGAAATATTAAGTCTGTATCGAAAGGCATACCTATTCCAGCTTGTATCATTGGTGCGGGAATATAAGCCAGGCCAACGCCATTAGGCACTCTGTATTTAGTTAGCTCAACCGGATTGCCATTATATTCCATATAGTATGCGAGGTGAGATCTATCACTATCAGGCACACCTGAAAAAGTTGGCACTACATCATCACCAATAACTGTCGCATCAAGATTCAAATCAGATAGATTATATGACCTGGCTACTGAAGGAACAATTGAAGTGTTAAGAGATACAGTAAGATCGAAACCAAACAAACTATGAGGTTTAGCTGTATTATACCAACCAGCATTCAGATTGGCTCCAAAGCCATCAATAAATGGGTTGAGGTATGCTTGAGAGATCTTCTCTGCATCATCAATACCACCCGTTAATAATCTACCCATTATATCAATTTGGGCATTAGATTTACTTGCAATTAGACTTAATAGTCCAAAGCATAGAACAAAACTAAACTTAACTAACAATTTTTTCATAACGTAATTTTTAGTTAACAATTTACTATTTAGCAAATGACACGGCCCTTATTTCGCGTATAACGGTTATTTTAATCTGACCCGGGTATGTCATTTCAGTTTGAATTTTCTTTGAAAGATCATAAGCAATTTGTTCGGCTTCTTTATCAGAAACTTTATCGCTCCCAACAATAACTCTAAGTTCTCTACCTGCTTGAATAGCATATGTTTTAACAACACCCGGATATGACAGTGCTAATTCTTCCAAATCGTTTAATCTTTTTATATAAGATTCAACAACTTCTCTCCTAGCTCCCGGTCTTGAACCAGATATTGCATCACATACCTGAATTATTGGTGAAATAAGACTTGTCATTTCGACCTCATCATGGTGAGCTCCAATCGCATTAATAACTTCAGGTCTTTCCTTGTACTTTTCGGCCAACTTCATACCTAGCAATGCATGTGGAAGATCCGGCTCGTTATCAGGAACTTTTCCAATATCATGCAACAACCCGGCTCTTTTCGCAAGCTTAGTGTTTAAACCTAACTCAGCAGCCATGGTAGCAGCAAGGTTTGCAACTTCTCTTGAGTGTTGAAGCAAATTCTGACCGTATGAAGATCTGTATTTCATTCTTCCAACAAGCCTGATAAGCTCATGATGAAGATTATGAATACCTAAATCAATAGCAGTTCTTTTCCCGATTTCTATAATTTCCTGCTCTATTTGTTTTTGCGTTTTTGCAACTACTTCTTCAATTCTAGCAGGATGAATACGCCCATCAGTAACTAATTTATGCAAAGACAACCTTGCAATTTCCCTTCTAACCGGATCAAAACCAGAAAGAATAATAGCTTCCGGAGTATCGTCAACAATAATTTCAACACCAGTAGCAGCTTCTAAAGCTCTAATATTTCTACCTTCACGACCAATTACACGACCCTTAATTTCATCATTCTCAATTGGGAAAACAGAAATAGAATTCTCAATTGCAACTTCAGTAGCAGTTCTTTGAACAGATTGTAAAACAAGTTTTTTAGCTTCCATATTTGAAGTAATTTTTGCTTCATCCATTACTTCTTTAATGTAGGCTTGAGCATCTTGTTGAGCTTCATTTTTAAGAGCTTCAACAAGCTGTACTTTCGCTTCTTGAGACGACATTCCGCTAATAGCTTCAAGCTTTTCTATTTGAGATTTATAAGACTTGTCTAGTTCAGCTTGCTTTTTAGTAACGATTTCCAGTTGATTATTTAAATTTTCCTTTACAATATCAACCTCTTTCTGTTTCTTTTGGATTTCTTCGAACTTTTGATTTATCGAAGCTTCTTTTTGTTTTAATCTGTTTTCCTGAGCAAGTAAAGTCTGATTTTTCTCAGCAACATACTCTTCGTGTTCTGCTTTCAGTTGAATAAATTTCTCCTTAGCTTGGAGCATTTTTTCTTTTTTCATCACTTCGGCTTCAGCTATTGCATCTTTCAACACTCGCTGGCTTTTGCTCAGAAGAGATTTCCGCATTATTGTTACGGAAATTAATAAGCCTAAACCTAAGCCTGATATTCCGATAATTATAATAGTTAATATGTCCATTTTTAGATATTTAAAAGTTAGTAATCAGATTTTAATATTAAACGTATATCTATGTTATATTGTTCGAGATTGAGTTTCAGTTAATTAAATAAAAAAACCCGCATAATTCAATGAGGTTATATGAAACCCCAAATATACATGGTTAGGGCAACCGGGGCTTTTCGAACTTCCTGTGATGCGTTAGCAAAATTTCGGCAAGCCGATATTCAGGCCTGTTCTTGAAATCCCGAGTTGTGACCGTTTAGTTTATAGCGTTGAGTTTCAAAACGTATCTTGAATTGATGCGGGTATATTGATATATTTTTCAAAGAACGATTATTACTTTTCCAGATAACTGTTAAGCAGTTTATCGATGTTCACCAGCTTTTCTTTAAGAGGCTGCTGATATTCAACTTTTTTTTCACTACTCAATAATTCCACACTAATTTGCAATCCCACCATCGCCAACAAATCTTGCTTGTCTCTGAAAGCATAATTTGCTGCAAATTCCTGCAACTTCTCATTGATCCGCTTACCGGCTTCCCTCAGGGATATTTCTTCTTCTTCGCTTGTTACGCTAAGCCTGTATGGCCTGTCAGCGATTATTACTGAAATAAATTGTTCCTTCATCAGTGTGAAAATTTGCGGCTATCTGTTTAAAAGTGAATAGCACTTTTCAATTTCCCGCAAAAGATCATTAATTTTTTGTTTCGCTTGAAAAGAGTCGCCTCTCTCAAGCACTTTGGCTACTTTTAATGTTTGAATTTCATACCTCAATGCAGTAATGATATCAGTCTTTTCGTCTATTTCTGATTTCAATTCAGACACCTCCACTTTTAAACTGCCATTCTCTGTTTTTAGCTGGTCAATCTGAAATACTAATCTCTTAATTTTAGTCTCAAATCCTTCAACTATCAGAGGCAAATCATCCATAAAAAGAAACCTTTATATAATATTAACAAAGGTATTACTTTTCGCATAAATTTAGTTATTTTTTTTTAATAAAAGAAGTAATTTGAAGAATTAGTAATCATTTTTTATCATTGACTGATTATTCGCAAAAAGATGTAATTTTTTCGGTAGTGTGTTTTTTATTTCTTTTTATCTATTATTTTTGCACTTTAATATATTAATTATGAAAGAAGAATTCTTATCCTATTTATGGGAATACAAACTTATTCAAAAGGAGTTATTGCATACAACACAAGGCCAGGAATTAGAAATAATTTCGCCGGGAACAAAAAACAAGAATTCAGGACCGGATTTTAGTGCAGCTAAAATAAGAATTGGGAATACAATATGGGCCGGCAATGTTGAATTACATATTAATACATCTGATTGGAAGAATCACAATCATCATAATGACCCTGCTTATTCAAATATAATATTACATGTAGTTTTCAATAACGACATTCCAGAAACTAATGGTTCCAATTCTTTTCCACAGCCCTGCCTTGAATTAAAAAACTACTACGACAGCAGATTATTTTCAAACTTTCAGCATCTGATAAATAGCAAAAACTGGGTGCCATGTCAGAATTTTATCGAATCAGTGAATAATGTAATTATTTCAAGTTGGCTTAACAGAATGCTAATAGAAAGATTGGAGCGCAAATCTGAAGAAATACTGCATTTTTTGAAGTATAATAACAACAACTGGGATGAAGTATTTTATCAATTTCTTGCCAGAAACTTCGGATTTAAAATTAACAAAACACCATTTGGTTTGCTGGCTCAAAAAACTCCTCTTAACATCATCACTAAACACAACGATCAACTCATTCAAATTGAAGCTATATTATTTGGACAGTCAGGATTGCTAAATAATTCGCAAACTGACATTTACCCAAGAACGCTTATAAAGGAATATGAATTCATAAAGAATAAATACAATCTTGCTCCTATAGATAAGAAACTTTGGAAACAATCGAAACTAAGACCTGCAAATTTTCCGTGCATAAGATTATCTCAGTTTGCAATGCTTTTATACAATAGAGGTAAACTATTCAGAGATTTAATTAACTCAGAAACAGCAGATGAAATCATAAACATATTAAAAACACATAGCTCGCCATATTGGGCAGAGCATTACAATTTCGACAAACAATCTGCTCAAAAAAACAAAACTTTGGGGCTAGACTCAATTCAAAATATAATTATTAATACTATAGTTCCTTTTATGTTTGTGTACGGCAAAGAAAGAATGGATAATAGACTTGTTGAAAAGGCGATAGAAATAATCACAAAGCTTGCGCCTGAGAAAAACCAAATAACAAACAATTGGATAAGACTTGGCTTAGCACCAATAAACGCCGCCGACTCTCAAGCACTTATTGAACTGAAAAAAAATTATTGTGTTTCAAAGAAATGCCTACATTGCGCAATAGGACATTGCGTTATTAAAGGCAATTAATCATTCTTTGTCTGCAAAAGAAATCTTAAAAGTAGTCTCCCCTGGTTTAGAAACAATATCAAAAGTTCCATTAATTTGTTCATTTACCAATACCTTAATTAATTGCAATCCAATGGTTTGCTTCGTTGAAAGCTCCTCAGTATTTTTAAAACCAGCGCCGTTGTCAGAAATTTCAATATCATAAAAGCCATCCTGATATCTATAAATGACAGAGAGCACAGGGATGATACTTTCATCGTTATCTAATAGCTCCTTAGAAAATCCGTGTATTAAGGCATTTGATACTATTTCATTCATTACAATTCCAAGAGGAATAGCAAAGTCAATATCAAGGTAAACTTCCGAAACATTTAAATCAAGGTGTACTTTACCCTTTCTTTTATAAAACGCCATTAAGTCATTAATTAATGTATTAATGAAAGAGGCAAAATCAACATATGAGTAACTGATTGACAAATATAAATTATCATGGACTAGAAGTATGCTTTTAACCCTATTGGATAGCTCCATAAACTTTTTGTGGGTTTTTTCGTGCAGACCTTTTTTCGTAAGTGTTTCAATTAATAAAACAATAATCTGCATGTTGCTCTTTACCCTGTTAATAATTTCGCTAATCAGAATTTCTTTTTCAGTAATATCAGCCTTAATTTGTTCTTCAACCTGCATTCTTTCAGCAATTTTGAGCTGAAGTTGCTTATACGACTCAATCAATTCATTAGTACGTTCCTTTACCCTTACATCAAGAAGTTCTTTAATTTTATTCATTTTAACCTCAATATCTTGCCTAAAAAGTATCTCATCTTTTAGTGCGATTGCTTCCCTATTGTCGCTTCCAAAAACTACAATACCAAGGGTGTCACCAAATGAGTCATTAATCAATGAAAATGACAATAATAGAGGAATGGTATTTCCATTACTTCCGATAATATTAAACTCTATATTTTCAAGTGAAGCACCTTTAAGGACTTTATTCAGGCTAATTTCAATAAATTCCCTTTCAACAAAGGTATCCGGTAAATATGTCTGAATAAGATCAAATTTATTGTGATCAAGCAACTTCAATGAATACGAATTAATATTACTTATATAAAACTGAGGATTAATAAAAACCAAGAATTTCTGCATTTCTTTTAGAACAACTTCTGTGGCAATGTTTTTAGTATCAAAAGCATTTTTATTTCTGGCAACCACATGTCCAGATGCAAAAATCCATGCAATAGCTGACAGATAGGACAAGTTAAAACTTACAGAATCAAGAAAATAAAAGAAAATAACATCATAGATTATGTAAAATGCAAGAAGAAATATTAAAGAATAGCTTTGTAGTCTTTGCTGCATTCTTAAATTCTCTTCTTCTTTAGGGGCTTTATAATAATTCAACAGAAAAATTGCTATCAAAATACTAACACCAAAAAATACAAAACAAAAGTTATTAATGTCAGTCACATTAGCTACTAGGGGAAATTGATTGAATTCATTAACAAAAGTAAATTTGGCATCTTCACTGCTAAAAGCTAATAAATACAAAACTAAAAAGCATAATAAAAAAACCAAACTCAGGGTAATGTACTTTACTTTATTAAGAAATTCATTTTCAATATATTCAAATACAATAGCTAAAATAACAAATGGAATAAAAGAATATCCAAAGGTTGAAATTTTAAAAGCTAAATCAACATAAAATGCATCTGTGGCAACATAAGCCATAGCGTACCCCAATGACCATAATGCAAGCATAATAGCATTAAACAAGAAAATTGCATTCAGCTTCAGCTTGGGATTTTTAGCAAAAACCATTATCCCAACCTGCAGATAAACAATACATGTAATAATAGAAATAATTGCAAAAAACAGCATAAACTATTTATTAATATTACTTTAAAAATTCTAACGTAACCTTTGTTCCATCAGCTGACAGAATATTCAAATTCCCTTTTAAGTGCTTTCTCACTATGATATCAACAAGATGTAGCCCGATTGCTTCCGGCTTATCAATATTCTTTTCCCAATTTATCCCCACCCCATTATCGCTAATTATAAGGCAATAATTGTTATCTTTTTTGAAAAATTCTATCTCTATGATATGCGGGTGGTGGAGTTTCTTTGCCAAATAACCTTTAGTTGGAAAAGCAAATTTTAGAGCATTTGTCAATAATTCGACAAACACAATTCCACATGAAATGGCCCTATCTATATCAAGATCTTCGTCAGAAATATTTAGTCTGAAAAGAATATTTTTATTCCCTTTATGTAAGGAATACAATTCTCCTGTGGTTTTTTTCAAAAATGAACCAAAGTTTATTCTAGACAATCTAGGCAATGAATAGAAAACTTCATGCACATTAGAAATACTTCTAACTTTATCTCCAAGCTCTTTTAATTTTATTGCAGATTCTTTATCAATATCCTCGTGCGTAGCCAACATATTAATCAGAGAAATAATTATCTGGATATTATTTTTAACTCTATGATGAATTTCTTGAATTAAAGCAACCTTTTTGTTAAGATCACTTTTTATCTGCAGCTCAACTCTTTTTCTTTCAAGAATCTCATTTTTCAACTTTTCATTGGCTCGAAATATTTCCAGGGTTTTCTTTTCAACTAATGATTCAAGGTCTTTTTTAATTTTCTGCAATTCTTTTTCCCTTGAAATTCTATCAATAACTTCTTGTTTCAATGCAAGTTTTTGTCTGTAATCATTGCATATCAATACAAAACCTAAAGGGTTTCCATAATTATCTTTATTTAGTAGACAAGATAAAACAACGGGGATTTGCTCATTTCTATTATTAATTAAATTCACATTGTAAACATTTGACAAGCCGGTCTGATAAGATTTCTTCAACATCCCACTTATAAAGTCAGATTTGTCAAACAACTTATCAAACGACAATTTCTGTAGTTCATATTTTTCTATTCCAATACTTTTTAATAAATGCCTGTTTGAAGAGACAATTTTCCCATCAATATCAAGGAACAAAATAAAATCCTTCATTTGATCAAGGATTAGAAAATCAAGTATTTCAGGACTACTTAATGTAGGTTTAAACTTCACAAGCAAGTAATAGAACATCCCAACAGTAAAAACTACAAATAATGGAGTTGTTGAAGCAGCAAAATCTAAATGAATAGCTGAGGCAACATAATATGTAAACATAATAATGGGTGTTAGCACCCCAACAATTAATAAAAAGCCAAATGCCAGTTTTCTCTCCCTATTTGTTTTTGCTTTTTTCTTCCATTCTTTAATAATGAAGAGAGAAAAAACACCACAAAAAATAAAATTAATTATAGACAGTAAAAACCAGGGAGATTGATACACAGGATTTACATGCCATACACCATTAGTATAAATAAATTCTTTAACGCTATTCAAATCTAATATTATGTACTTATACATTAAAAATACATAAACAGGGATTAGAACATATCTGATAACATTAATAAAAACAATGTTTTGAGACTTTGAGATTCTAAAAAAGAAGAAAACTAGCAGACCAGGGATTCCTGCTCTGGCAACAGATGATATTCTATAATAAATGCTAAACTCCTCATAATCCTTTGTGATTTGCATTAAAAAAATAAATACAGCATAAATGAAAATATTGAAACAGACTAATGCAAATTCTTTGGCTGCAATAGCTCTCTTTTCAAAGAAAAAAAGATAAACTACCGCCTGAATGAATAAGACAGAGGCAATTAATGAAAATAACGCATAGCTATTCATTAAGACGGTTTTTAAAAAATTATTCTATAAAACAGTTCTAAGTATAGCACTACACTGAATAGAGAGTGCAATAGCTAAGATACTCAATAAATCGTTATTATGAGCGTATAGAAGAAACTATTCCTGATCGCTTAAAAATCTTTCAGCTTCAATTGCAGCCATGCATCCTGTTCCGGCAGCAGTAACAGCCTGTCTGAACACATGGTCTTGAACATCACCAGCGGCAAAAACTCCTTCGATATTAGTTTGGGTTGTTCCTGGTTTTGTTAATATGTATCCGTTTTCATCGAGATTTAACTGACCTTTAAATATGTCTGAATTAGGCTTGTGACCGATTGCGATAAAAACTCCCTGAACATCGATTTTGACATCTTTGTTGCCTTTTATATCATGAACAATAAACCCATCAACATTCTTATCTCCAACAATTTCTTTAGGGATATGACTCCAAAGCACCTCAATGTTTTTTGTTTTCAAAATCCTATTTTGCATTGCTTTAGAAGCCCTAAGTTCGTCTCTACGGTGAACAAGATATACTTTTTTGCATAATTTCGACAAATAAGAAGCCTCTTCACAAGCTGTGTCTCCACCACCAACAACTGCAACATCCAGTCCTCTATAAAAGAACCCATCGCAAGTTGCACATGCTGAAACACCAAATCCATTAAACCTCTTCTCTGATTCTATGCCAAGCCATCTCGCAGAAGCTCCGGTAGCAATAATAAGTGTTTCTGCCAAAAAGGTCTTATCTCCGTCTATTATAACTTTGAAAGGCCTTTTGCTCAAATCAACCTCTGTTGCAATTCCCCATCTGACATCTGTGCCAAATCTTTCAGCTTGTTTTTTTAACAATTCCATCATTTCAGGCCCTGTAATTCCATCTGCAAATCCCGGGAAATTTTCTACTTCCGAAGTAATTGTAAGTTGACCGCCGGGCTGTAGTCCTTGAAAAACAACCGGTTTTAAATCGGCTCTAGCGGCATAAATAGCTGCAGTATATCCGGCAGGCCCCGATCCTAAAATCAAACATTTAATTTTTTCTTCCATAATTTATAGTTTTTTCAAAAGTATATAATTATCGCGATATGTTAAAAAAAAACCGAATATTGAAAAGCAATATTCGGTTGTAATTCAATAATAAAAACTTTAAAAACCCACACTTAACTTTAATGCATTAGAAAAATATTTATCATATTTAGTTGAAACATCTTGCACTCCATCAAAAAGATTGAAGAAAGTATATCTGTAACCTAATTCATACCCTAATCTTACTTTATCGTTCAGTTTAAATCCAAAACCAATACCTACTGGTATAGTTGGCTGAATCTGACTATATTCAATTTCAACACGGTATCTTCTATTAAATTCATCATAAACTCTTAAGTCGTTAAAAAACACTCCAATCCCTGTAAATAAATAAGCATCAGCAATGGTATTTTTCAAGAAAGGCGCATGTAGTTCAGTTTTTCCAAAAAACTCAAAAACATCGTTTTCAAATCTGTAACCTGAATAATTATTAGCAACAACACTTTGAACACCTTTATAGCTTCCGTAATCCATTCCAAAGCTAGCAGCAAAATAGCTTGTAAATTTGTATTTTGTATAAATGCCAAAATTCAACCCAAGGTTACTAAACTGATAGCTAACAAAATCACCAAATGCCATTTCTTTAGAGTCTCCAATATCTGCAACAGCATGTGAAGAACCTATAGACAAACCAAGCTCCCATTTATTAGGAACATTGACCACTCTATCTCTTCTTGATGTTGCTAGTGGTTCTTTGGGTGTATTCTGAACTCCTTGGTTTTCTGTAGATGATGGACTGCCATTTTCTGTATATCCACCCGGAATACTACTATTGCTTTTTGCTTTAGGATTTTTGAAAGCACTTTGCTTTGTAGAAGCATGGGTTGGGGATTTAGAGTTTTGCTCAGCAACGGTCTTTTTCCTAAACAGTCTCTTAAAAAATCCGTCATTTCCATTGTTATAATTTGGATAATTACTGAATGCTAAAAACTCAGATAATTTAAGTTCACTATTCAATGAGAAAGAAACTTCATTTTGATCGTTCACTACATTGTGAAAATTACTTTCGGCATTAACTATTCCTGAAAGCACTAAAATCAGTGAAACACTTAAAAAGCACTTAAGATTTAATAACATCATTTTTAAGATTTAGGTTTATATATATTGTTATTTGAATATCAATGAAAAACCGACAACTTATTACAGCGACAAGGAATGTAAAAAATACAAACACAACATTCCTCGCATAATGGCAACAAATGTATAAAAAAAAATCAGTGTATAATCAGATTTTTGTTTAAAAAATATTAACAATATAAATTAACATTTATTAACGGTGGGTAAAGAAAAGAGGTTTAAGATTTTTAGTGGAATTTTATTATAATCTTAAACCTCAATCATTGATATTTAAAAAGAATCAGAATTTCCTTTTTTTCTTTTTCATATCAAGGAAATATGTAAATTTTGCAGCAGTAAAATAATAACTATTATATCCTTCACTCCATGGTCTGGTGAATCCATTTAAGTAACTTGTAAATGTCTTTCTCCAGCCAATATCAATACCAACACGGTATTTTTTCATAAAAGTATAGTTAGCTCCCAACCCAATAGGGAAAACAACCTGATACTTAGAAAATTCATCATACACGAAAGTGTCAGGGTTAGGCACAGTAAGTTTAGGATTGTGATAGAATCCACCTACACCTAAATAGCCATATATGTCTAAGGGGACGCTATAATAAATTCTTGGAGCGTAAACTTCAGTAATAAAGGCCAGTTCATAAATATTATTCTGGAATGAAAATCCTCTGTTATATCTTGAAGAATTTGGAGGAGACAAAGAGTCAGCACCATGAATGTGTCCGTAGTTAAAAGTCAAGCCTGATACGAAAGTATAATTAAATCTATACTTAGCAAATGCGCCCAAATTAATACTTGTAGTTTCGAACTGAGTATCCATTATAAAACCTCTGGCATCTGATCTACTACCACCAATTTCAGTTAATGAATTGGATGTGCCAATATTTGGACCAAATTCCCACCCTTTTGGAGTAAGTGCTTTACTTCTTCTTGACTGCTTGATGGGTTTTCGAGACTGAGAGGGAGGACGTGAGCCACTAAACACTCTTCTAATTATTCTTTTGTAAATTGGAGGCTTTGAATTACTTGGTGGCGCTGATGCCATAGCTATATCGGTCCCTATGCCATTATCAAAAATGCCAACCAGAAATATGACTAAAATAATTGCTAGCTTTTTCACAACAATATGTTTTTAGGTTAATAAAAAATTATTGTTTAGTGCTGTATTGAAAAAATATTCCAACTGTTATTGTTGTAAAATAATTTGTAAATGTAATAAATTTTTGAAAATAAACTTCATCATTTTTTTTTGTACATAAACTAACAAAATCAAAAAACAAACAATTAAAGCTTTACCACAAAAAACAAAACCATTTTATTATTACCTTTAGACTATATTTTGTATTATGAGGATAATTTTGCAAATACAAAGTATACAATAGTAACATTTACTAAACAAATTTTATTATCTTGTGTTCAAAATTAACCTGCTTAAATAATGAAAACATCAGAAAAATATCAGACAAGGCCTTTTAAGGTAATGCTTATAGATGATGATGAAAGTATAGTTAAGACAATTCAGAAGATACTAGTTGATAAAAATTACATAATATACTCTTCTTTATCAGGCCAAGACGCTCTTACTAACATCGGTAATATTATGCCTGACATAATATTATTAGACATTTTGATGCCTAAAATGGATGGATATGAAGTTTGCAAAGCAATAAAACAAGATATTAGATTTGAGAGTGTTCCGGTTATTTTCATCACAGAAAGTAATGACCCTGACAATATTATAAAAGCATTTGAATCCGGAGGAGTTGATTACATTTTAAAACCCTTAAATCATAAAGCATTGCTAGCTAGGCTAGATACACATCTGCAGCTTAAATTATCTCAAGAAACATTAAAAGAATTAAACAAAGTTAAGATGAAGTTTTTTTCTATAATGACTCGAGATATAAAAGACCATTTGATAGGTGTAAAGGGTATTGCAGACTTTTTAGTTCAAGACTTGGAGCAAGATTGTGAATCTAACACTGAAGGAATTAAAATGGCAAAAATACTTCAGGATGATTCTAAAAGACTATATGAATTATTGGAGAACTTAATAGAATGGGCTTCAGTTGAAATAGGCCAAATAACCTTTATTCCTAAAGACATTAGAATTAAAGAATTCATTACCGAAAAAATACAATTATTGCAATTTTATTCAACAAGCAAAAAATTAGTAATTAATCTTGATTGTGATGATGATATTATTTTAAAAACAGACCCAAATGCATTAAAAACGATATTTCTAAAAATATTTTCCAACGCAATAAAATATAGTAACCCAGGGGGGACTATAGATATTAAAATTTCCAGAAAAAAGAATAAGTGTATCTTTTCAATTACTGACAATGGAATTGGGATGGATGCAGATGTAATTAACAATATTTTCAGATTAGACACTCCCCATCCTAAAACTATAGGTACCGCAGAGGAAAAAGGTGCAGGGCTCGGACTTATAATATGCAAATCTATAATTGACAAACTTAATGGGAAGATAATAATTGAAAGCAAAAAATTCAGAGGTGCGAATGTGACATTTGAAATCCCTGATTTCGTAAAATAAAAAAATAAAATATCAGTTAAAAAAATAAATATTAAACCAATTACCCATGAAAAACACAAAAAACCTCGGCATAATAATTACAATTTTTGCAATGCTTATAAATATTTCATGCAAACAAAAGAGCATTTCAAGCACAAATTCAACAAATGACAACAACATTGAAGTAAATTCAGATATGAAGCAAACTGTAATAGATGGTAACAATAAATTTGCAATAGCGATAATGCAAAATTTGAAATTTGCAGAAGAGAATAGTATTATTTCGCCATACAGCATAAGCACTGCATTGGCTATGACTTATGGGGGCGCAAGAGGGAAGACAATGAATGAAATGGCAAATGTCATGAGATATTCATTAGATCAAAATAGTTTTCACCCAACATTTAGTGCTTTCATGAAAGACATTACATCAATATCTTCTGAAAAAGCCGGATTTGAGTCAGCAAATGCTATTTATGCACAAAAAGAATATGATTTTTTGCAAGAATTTTTTGATTTGATAAATAGAAACTATGGGTCGGCTTTGAAATTTGTTGATTTTCACAAAGGCAATAGAGAAGCTATAAGGCAAGAGATCAACAAATGGGTTGAAGGAAAAACCAAGTCTAAAATTACAGATCTAATTGCACCAAATATTTTAAGTGAAGATACAAGGATGGTATTGGTTAATTCGATATACTTCTTAGCTGAATGGGAGAAGGAATTTAACAAGGAACTTACTTACAACGATTCATTTTACCCAAACAATGGAGATCCACAAAAAGTTAAATACATGAAAACGACAGATGATTTTATGTATTTAAAAAGTAAAGGTTACGAAGCCATAGAATTACCATATAGTGGAAATAAATTCTCTATGATGATAGTATTACCTGAGAGCAAAACTGATTTTAGCTCATTTATCAAGAGCTTCAGTTATGAAGATTTCAATACTATTAAATCAAATTTTGTAAAAAAACAAGTAGAAGTTAATATCCCAAAATATAAAATTGAAACAGCAACAGAATTGCAAAAAGTTTTGATTCAGATGGGAATGCCTTTAGCATTTTCAAACAAAGCAGATTTTTCAGGGATGACCGGCAAGCAAGACCTTAAAATCGACAAAGTAATTCATAAAGCATTTGTGGAGGTTGATGAGAAGGGTACTGAAGCTGCAGCTGCAACTGCTGTAGTTATGATTAGAAAAACTGCAGCTGTTGAGGATATGTCTCAAAAAATAATATTCAAAGCAGACAGGCCATTTTTATTTTTTATTAAGGAGAATGACAACAACACTATAATTTTCATGGGAAGTGTTATTAATCCTTAACTACCCTTAAAAACCTTCATTGTCAAAATATTGACTTAGTTGTTTGAGATTACTGTCAAAAAGGGTATATAATTCTTCTTTATAAGTGAAGTTTTCTTGTTTATGACAAGCATCTATAAATGAAAGAAGCTGGTAAAACCTTGATGCACCTATTGTGCCTGACAAACCCTTAAGTGTATGAACTGACCTGGAAAGCATTTCTTCATTATTGGTTGCAATATATGATTTCATTTCTTCAACAATTTCGTAGCTTTCTTCAATAAATGAATCAATAATTTCTTTTAGTAGTTCTGGCTTGTTTCTGGTTTGAAATCTTAACTTCTCCATATTTGTCGGGTTAAAAACCGGGAAATTGGAAAAGTCTGGAATCTCATTTTGAGGTTTATCCGTCATAATATAATGGTTATTATTCTGATGATTTATTTGTCCATTTTATAATTTTCGCATACAGGTCTTCCGCCTTTACAGGTTTTGAAATATAGTCATCCATACCTGCATTAATATATTTTTCAGCATCACCTTCCAGAGCATTAGCGCTCAAAGCAATTACTGGAGGGAGTTCTTTATATCTTGTTTTCATATGCTTATTAGCAGTAACCCCATCCATTACGGGCATTTGAATATCCATAATAATAAGATCGAATTTTTCACCTTTTTCGAGAATATCTAAGGCTTGTTGGCCATTATACGCAATTTTGACTCTGCACCCTGCATTTTCGAGCATCATCCGGATAATTTTCTGATTAATAATTTTATCCTCAACAAGCAAAATATCAATATCCAGATTGAGATTTTCCTTAACAATTGGCTTTTCCTCTTTAGGAGCAATAAACAGGTGATCTAACTTTTGGACCTTCACGGTGAAGAAGAAAGTAGTTCCATGCCCTTCTTCATTATTTTTTACGCCTATCTCTCCGCCCATTAACTTAACAATACTTCGGCAAATTGAAAGGCCAAGTCCGGTTCCTTCATGCACTCTCTTTAGTGAAGTATCTATTTGTGTAAAAGGTTGGAAAAGTTTATCCATAGATTCTTCACTAATACCAATTCCTGAATCAGTCACTTCAACATATAATTCAACCTCATCAATAACTTTCTTGTTTAAAGAAATTAGTATTTTGACACCACCTTCAGGTGTAAATTTTACAGCATTAGAAATTAGATTTGTAAATACCTGCATTAATCTATTTTCATCTGCCGAAATAAACTCAGGAACTTCAGGTTTTATCTCAATTGAAAATGAAAGAACTTTTTGCTTTGTTAGAGCAGCAAATAATCCTTTGATTCTTTCAAGGCTTTCATAAAGATTAAACTCAACAGGCTTCAGCTGCAATTTACCTGCTTCAATTTTTGATAAATCAAGAACATCATTAATAATATTTAAAAGGCTTTCTGATGAATGCTTAATTGTGTTGGCATAATCTAGTTGTTCTTCTGAAAGAGTTGTTTTTAAAAGAAAATCAATCATGCCAAGTATGCCATTCATTGGTGTTCTCATTTCATGGCTCATATTAGCCAAGAATTGTTGCTTCATTTCAGAAATTTTCACGGCAATTTCAACATTATTTTTGAGCTCTTGATTAGCAACTTGTTCTGTCACATCCTGAACAGTCCCAATTAACAAAATGGGTTTTAGTTTATCATCAAAATTTATCTGAGAAGTAGCCCTAATATGCTTAATAGTACCTGCAAAATCAACAATTCTATAATTAGAGTTTATATCAGACACATTGCCACTATATATTTTATGCATCTGACTAACAATATGTTTCCTATCTTCAGGGTGAACCAGAGCTCTGAAGTCATCATCATTAAATGATTTACGTTTCTCAGGAGAAACGCACATTATATCGAAATAAGATTCTGAAAAAACTTTCCTGCCTGATTTTAAATCCCATTCCCAATTACCAATCTTTGCAATTTTTTGAGCTTGGTATAGCTTCTCATGGCTTTCATTTAAAGCTTGCTCCATGTTTTTAGAGTCTATTATTTGGGCTAACTTTTCGGCAATACTTTTGATTAAGATTTTCTCACTAAACTGGAATGGATCTTTATTAACATTTGGCTTTTCTTCCAGATATCCGATTTTTATATGACCTAATTTTTTCTTTTGAATTTTGATAGGAGTTATAAAAACCCAAGGAGTTTCAATATAGTTTTCACTTCGAAATACTTCACTACCGTATAAAACCTCAACATAAACATCATGCGAATATTTTATGCCATTTGGTATTATATCGATTGCTTTTTTAAGCAATTCTTCAAATGTAATACCGGGCACACTTGTAAGATCAGACACATCAAACAAACAGTTTAGCTGCTTAATCTTTTGATTTAGGTTAGCCGTGGCTTCCTGAAGCTGATAGTTGGATTTTTTATTTTCGGTTACATCAAGCAATACGATAACTGAACCATAAAACTTTTGATTTTCGTCTAGCAATGGCGATACGCTAAAATGCCCCCAAAAGTCATCATCATCAAGGCTACTTAATTGAATTTCAAACTGATCGGCAACTCCTATCTTCCTAAGCTCAAAGCCTTCTAGATAAGCCTTTCGCTGCTCATCGTTTCCAATAAAGCTTTTTAATGGCTTCATTTTTATTTGCTCAAAAGTTGCGCTAAGCATTTGGCAAGCTTTACTATTGGCAAATTGAATATTGTCATTTTCATCGGCCATTATTAGGCCTTCATTCATAGTCTTAATCAACTTACTATATCTGTCTTCGCTTTTGCGCAGAGCAGATGTTATTTCATCTCTTTCTGCAATTGATTGTTGCAGTTTTGCTATAAATGATTTTTTATCTCTGTTGCTTCTATAAAAAACAATTAAAAGTCCTGACAGCAATAACAGAATGAATATTGCAAAAAAGTATATAATAGAGTTCCTTTGTTTAAGGCTTTGATAAAGCTTATTAATTTCATATGCTTCATCTTTTCTTGCTTCGAGAAGATTTGCCTGCCCATGGAGATTTTTAAAATTCAGTTCCTTACTAATAGACACATACGTGAGCATATCTTCGTAAGCTTCTTTTTGCTTACCCATTTCAAAATTGAGCCTTGCCCTGTCGGAGTAGAAATTAATAAGCATAGACCTAAGTCCAATTTGCTTCATAATAAGGAGACCTTCATTTATATGAGATTCAGCTTTGTCATATTGCTTTAGCTCCAGATAAGTAACCCCCTGATTCCTAGTAACAAGCCCATACAGAGGTATATTATAAAATATTTTCAAAACACTGTCGGACCTTAAATAATAACTAAGGGCAAGGTCTAACTCTTTCATTTCTCTGTAAACATTGCCAATATTATTGTATATTATTGCTTGACTGTGAATATCTTCAATTCCTGTGGCCATAATAAACGCCTGGTCATAGAAGAAGAATGCCATTTCAAAATTCTTATCAACAATATTAAGAGTTCCAATGTTATTAAATACCCTAATTGTTACTTTATGAAAATCGTTGGGCAATGATATTTTAAGGGCAGCATCATAATATTCTCTTGCTTTATCAATTTTCTCAAGATTTCTATAAACCATTCCCATATAATTCAAGGAGCTGGCTTCCCCATAAAGATAATTGTATGTTTCAGAAATTCGAAGAGCTTCATGGTGATTTTCAACGGCCAAATAATAAATACCTCTTTGTCTTAAAAGGTTTCCAAGTTGATTTTTAATATTGACGGCTAATTCAGGAAATTTATCAGGGTCTAATAATTCATTTGCCTCATTATAGATTTGTTCGGCATCATAATATTTACCCATAAGCATATATAATTGGGCAATATTATCGATTGATACAATTATTACGGGTAAATTATTTGTCTGCTTTGCCTTTTCAAGAGCTTCTATAGCAAAACTCTCCCTTTGTTCAATGTTGAAGTTTTTATAGTCATTAGATTTAGCAACTAAATCAGAGATACTGTCGGGCAATATAACTATGTTGTTTTCAATCCCATACCCAAAAATGGTTGAAATAGAGAGAAGTATAAAAACAACAAAATTTGTATAGATTCTTGAATTCATAAAGCCAACATATAGGTCTGAAAAACTTCATAAAAATACAAAAAACAGATTATAAATTAAGACTTTTTAAAAAAGCCTTGCTCTTTTTATTAAAAAAGAAAACAAAACCTTTTCAAAACCCTCATTTATATCGGCATCCACGAAATCTATATGATATTGAAGGCACTTCATTTTTAGTGTTTTAAAGTAATCAGAAAGAGCATTTTGATACTTTTCTTTAATTCCACCGGGATTTAATTTAATTTCTTTGCCGGTTTCCATATCAATAAATCTTAAAGGCCTGTTTGTGAAGTCAAACTTGAGTTCTTTTTGTTTATCATAAACATGGAATAAAATAACTTCGTGTTTGTTGTGTTTTAGATGTTTTAGTGCAGAAAAAACCTCAGCAGGATCTTCAGCATTTACCAGCATGTCGCTGAACACAATTACCAATGATCTCTTATGAAGACTTTCAGCCAGCAAATGAAGACTTTCAGCAGTTGCAGACAATTTGTTGAGAGGTTGGTTTTCTCTTTTAATTATGCTATTAAGATGTGCAAACAACATTTTTTGGTGAGTACTGTTTGACCGAGCCTTATAATGAGAATCCACTTTGTTTGAAAAAATACTTAATCCTACTGCATCTCTTTGCTTATTCATAAGATACATTAGGGAGGCTGCAGACATTACAGAAAATTCAAGCTTATTAAATTGTTCGGGACTTTTATTTTCCAATGGGAAATACATTGATGAAGAATTATCTATGATAATATGGCATCTTAGATTAGTTTCTTCTTCAAAGCATTTCACAAAAAGTTTTTCTGATCTGGCAAACAATTTCCAATCTATGTGCCTTGTAGATTCTCCTTGGTTATAAATTTTATGTTCGGCAAACTCGACCGAAAAACCGTGAAAAGGGCTCTTGTGGAGCCCTGTAATAAATCCCTCAACTACTTGTTTGGCAAGCAGTTCAAGGTTTCCAAATTTTTTAAAAATGGCCTGGTTAAAACCGGGATTATTCATTATATGATATTAAACGAAGTAGTATTTCAAAAAAACTACAATAATGCGTCAATTTTAGCCGATAATACATTTTTAGGCACGGCACCAACCTGTTTGTCGACTACTTCACCATTCTTAATAAACAATATAGTAGGAATGTTTCTAATTCCAAATCTTGCTGAAATTTCAGGATTACTGTCAACATCAACTTTACCAATTAAAGCTTTACCTTCATAATCATTAGCAAGCTCGTTTACAATAGGAGCTATCATTCTGCAAGGTCCACACCACTCTGCCCAAAAATCAACAAGAACAGGTTTATCAGATTTAATAACCAATTCTTCAAAGTTCGCGTCTGTAAATTCTAATGCCATTTTATTACGTTTTTAGTTAGTGAATAATTATATATAAATTTTACAACAAACATACTATCCAAAATGTTCTTTTCCAATTTTTTTAAATATAAAAATCTTTAATTTAGCTTATAATCAATTTCCATTCTATTGAGTAAGTTGTTTAAAAAATCATACGGTTCAACTCTGAATGATTTTGATTCCAGCGTAACTGCGCTTCTTTCTTCTGAGTCGATAAGATTAATTTTCAATTTTGCATTTCCTTGATATTTTTCAATATACATTCTCAAAATCTCTATAGTTCTTTCCGACAATGTTTCCAGTGGCAGGTTCAATAAAAGGTTGTTTGACACATTGCCTCCCAGCTCGCTTAGAAGTCCCATTTGTGTAATTCTTACTTCCAATTCATTAGACCGAACATTCTTTCTTACCGCTGCCCTAATAAATACAGAATTATCCTTAACTAGCAAATGTTTATATTTCAGATAATCTTCAGAGAAGAGAAAAAACTGATGACTGTCTTTATAGTCTTCCAAAGAGAAAGCACCATATTGATTACCACTCTTTTGAGATACTTTATGTCGAACATCAGTAACTATTCCTGCTAAAACTATATCAATTTTATTTAGACTTGAAAGGTCTTTCAGTTGGTCAACAGACGTATTGCTGAAAGATTTAATCCTAACCCTGTAATTGTCGAGAGGATGACCAGAAAGATACATACCTGTAACTTCTTTTTCATTTTTGAGCATATCCAGTTTTGACCAATGCGGGCAATCGGGGAGCTCCGGATCAGGAATTGTAATTTCTTCTGAGTCGCCAAATAAATTCATTTGAGAAGAATTTTCCTGATTGCTGATCATATTAGCGTGTCTGATAATTTTGTCAACGAAGTTTGATTCCCCATTATTATCGCTAAAGAAAAACTGCGCCCTATGAGTATTTAGGCAGTCGAATGCACCACTCAGGGCTAAAGCTTCAAAGGTTTTTTTATTAACGATTCTAAGATTAACTCTAGCAGCAAAGTCAAAAATGCTTTTATATGGGCCATTATTCTGTCTTTCTTCAACAATATTTTCAACTGCACCTTCGCCAACCCCTTTTACAGCACCAAGTCCAAATCTAATCTCCCCTTTTTCATTTACATTGAAGCTGAAGATACTCTCGTTGATATCAGGGCCGAGAACAGGAATATTTTGCCTGTTACATTCATCCATAAAGAAACCTATTTTCTTTATGTCGCTGAAATTGTGAGTAAGCACTGCGGCCATGTATTCGGGCATATAATGAGCTTTCAAGTATGCCGTTCTAAAAGCCAAAACCGAATAAGCAGCTGAATGAGAGCGATTAAATCCATATTCAGCAAAATTTGCCATAATATCAAAAATCTCTTGAGCTTTCTTTTTATCTACTCCTTTTTCAACAGCCCCATTAACAAAAACATCTTTTTGCTTTGCCATTTCAGCAACATCTTTTTTACCCATTGCACGTCTCAAAATATCGGCAGCAGCTAAAGAGTAGCCAGCCATAATTTGAGCAGCCTGCATAATTTGCTCCTGATAGACCATAATTCCGAAAGTTGGTTTCAGTATATCTTCAAGCCAGGGGTGTAAGTATTTCGGCTTATCGTAACCATGTTTACATTTAATGTATGTAGGAATAAAATCCATTGGTCCCGGCCTGTACAATGCGTTCATTGCAATAAGATCCTCAATATTTGTTGGCTTTAACTCCATTAAGCATCCACGCATGCCTTTTGATTCAAACTGAAATGTACCAACGGTATCACCAGCTTGATAAAGTTGATAAGTTTTCTCATCATCAAGCGGGCAATTATCAATATCAACTTCAATATTATGTCGGGCTTTAATGTTCTTTAAAGCCTCTTTAATGATAGACAGAGTTTTTAAACCGAGAAAATCCATTTTTAGCATACCTACAGACTCGGCGTCTTTGCCATCATATTGAGTAACCGGTAAGTCAGAATCCTTTTGTTTACAAAGAGGAATACAGTCTATAAGATCTTTAGGTCCAATAATTACACCGCAAGCATGAACACCGGGGTGGCTATTTGTACCCTCAAGATGTTTAGCATAAATTAAAGTGTCCTTAACAAGTTGCTCTCCATCATTTAAAGCACTCTTAAGATCCGGGATTTCTTTGTAAGCTGCATCAAGGTTTGAAGCTTTGTCGGGCACAAGTTTAGCAAGTTTATCAGCCTCGCTCAAGGGCAATTTCAAAACTCTGGCAACATTCCTAATTGATGAACGAGCAGCCATTGTTCCGAAAGTTACAATTTGGGCAACCTTTTCCCTTCCATATTTATTAATAACATAATCTAGAACTTTATCCCTACCTTCATCATCAAAATCAACATCAATATCAGGCATTGAAATCCTTTCAGGATTAAGAAATCTCTCAAAAAGCAAATTATATTTGATAGGGTCAATTTCAGTGATGCCTGTACAATAAGCAATAATAGACCCAGCGGCACTACCTCTTCCCGGCCCTACAGAAACTCCCATTTTTCTAGCTTCATTAATAAAATCCTGAACAATAAGAAAATAGCCTGCAAATCCCATATTTTTAACAACATCTAATTCAAGGTCTATTCTTTCCTGCACCTCGTTGGTTATTTCAGAATAGAGCTTTTTTGCGCCGTTATTGGTAAGATATGTAAGATAATCATTTTCAGTTTCAAACCCCTCAGGAAGAGGAAACACTGGAAGAAGAATATTTTTTGTAATAATATCAAATTCCTCAACTTTGGATGCAACCTCCATTGTATTTTCGATTGCTTCAGGAACGTCTTTAAACAATTCCCACATTTCCTTGGGGCTTTTTAAAAATTCATTACCTGAATATTTCATTCTGTTAGGATCATCATAATCCTTGTTTGTTTGCATACAAACAAGAATATCATGAGCTTTTGCATCATCATTTTTGATATAATGCACATCGTTTGTAGCAATAAGCTTAACATTATATTTTTCTGAAAGCTTAATAAGGCCTTCATTTACCCTATCCTGCTCCGGCCATCCATGCCTCATCATTTCAAGATAAAAGTCATCTCCAAAAATATCGAGATATTCTTTTAAAATTTCCTCCGCTTTTTCGAAGCCTAAAGATTCGAGAGCATAAGGAATTTCCCCTCCAAGGCAAGCCGATGATGCAATAAGCCCCGAACTATGTTCGCGAAGTAATTCCTTGTCTATTCTGGGAGTATAATAAAAGCCTTCTAAAAACCCTTTTGAACAAAGCTTTGATAAATTTTTGTATCCCTCAAAATTTTTCGCCAACAGAATAAGATGAAAGCCCGACCTATCTTCTCTTCCTTTTTTCTCAAATCTACTGCCGTCAGCCACATACATTTCGCAGCCAATAATTGGTTTTATTCCAAGTTTTTTGGCCATTTTAGTAAACCGCAACACTCCATACATATTTCCATGGTCGGTAATTGCAAGAGATTTCATACCTAACTCTGAGGTTCTCTTCAATAATTTTTCAATTTCTGCAGCTCCATCAAGCAGACTAAATTCAGTATGTACGTGTAAATGAGTAAACTCTGTCATTATTAATATTTCCTTTTATTTGCTCTCAAAAATATACAAAAATTCCCCACAAAAAATGATTAGTTTTTCACAAATCATATTTAATTATCAACTCAAAAAAAAATTATTAACACATAATCATAAAAAGGCAAACCAAATAAAATTAAAAGTGTTTAATATCTGAATTAAAGCAGTACTTTTGCAAGCTTAAAAATTAAAAAATGCAACAAAATATTAGAAATATTGCAATCATCGCACACGTTGACCATGGCAAGACCACTTTAGTTGACAGAATTTTACATCAATCAAAGCTCTTCAGAGACAATCAGGAAACTGGAGATTTAATAATGGACAGTAATGAGTTGGAGAGAGAAAGAGGGATAACTATTTTATCAAAAAACTGTTCGGTAAGATATAACGATGTTAAAATAAACATCATAGATACACCGGGTCACTCTGATTTTGGAGGTGAAGTTGAGCGTGTATTGAACATGGCTGACGGAGTGTTGCTGATTGTAGATGCATTTGAAGGTCCAATGCCGCAAACCAGATTCGTATTGGAGAAAGGAATACTTTTAGATAAAAAGCCTATTGTAGTAATAAACAAGGTTGACAAGCCTAATTGTGATCCGGAATTGACTCAGGAGAAAGTTTTTGATTTAATGTTAAGTTTAAATGCGACTGAAGACCAGTTAAATTTCCCAACTGTTTATGGTTCAGCCAAGGTTGGATGGATGGGAGAAGATTGGAAAAATCCTACTGAAGATGTTAGTTATTTGTTAGATGTTATAATTGAGCATATTCCACCTGCACATTTTGCAGAAGGCACAAGCCAGCTTCAAATTACTTCTTTAGATTACAGCTCATATGTTGGTCGTATAGCTGTAGGAAAAATAAATCGCGGAAGCTTGATTCAAAATCAACAAGTTTCATTAGTAAAAAGAGATGGCAAAATTCTTAAGTCGAAGATCAAAGAATTATACGTTTTTGAAGGTTTAGGTAAAGAAAAAATAAAGCATGCTATTCACGCAGGCGAGATTTGTGCGGTTTTAGGAGTTGATGATTTTGAAATTGGCGACACTATTGCTGATTTCGAAAACCCAGAAGCAATCAAACCTATTTCCATAGATGAGCCAACAATGAGTATGTTATTTACAATTAACAACTCTCCATTTTTTGGAAGAGACGGCAAGTTTGTAACAAGTCGTCAGCTTCGCGAGCGTCTTTTTAAAGAGACTGAAAAAAACCTAGCATTAAGAGTAGAAGAAACAGGCTCATCTGATTCATACATGGTATTTGGACGTGGTGTGTTGCATTTATCAATCTTAATTGAGACAATGAGAAGAGAAGGATATGAACTTCAAGTTGGTCAGCCACAGGTTGTTATAAAGACTGTTGATGGAGTTAAAAACGAGCCGATTGAGTTCTTAACTGTTAAGGTACCAGATGAATTTGCCGGCAAAGTTATTGAGATGGTTTCCCAGAGGAAGGGGGAAATGCTTAGCATGGAGCAAAAAGGAGGCAGAACATCTCTCGAGTTTGAAATTCCTGCCAGGGGATTAATTGGATTGCGCAGTAATCTACTTACAGCGACTGAAGGTGAAGGGATAATGGCGCATAGATTTAAGGGTTATGAACCATGGAAAGGCGATTTTGCTGCAAAACAAAATGGTGCTTTAATAGCAATGGAAACAGGAACAGCGATTGCTTATTCAATAGATAAACTTCAAGACAGAGGCAAATTCTTTATTTACCCTGGAGAAGAAGTATATGCCGGCCAAATAATTGGTGAAAATTCAAGGCAAGATGATTTACTTATCAACGTAATCAAAACAAAGAAACTCACAAACGTAAGAGCATCAGGATCTGACGACAAAGCGATGTTAGCACCTCCTATTAGATTTTCTATGGAAGAAGCACTTGAGTACATTAAATCTGATGAAATTGTGGAATTTACACCAAAGCACATTAGAATGAGGAAAATTATTCTTGATGAGCATGAGAGAAAAAGGGCTTCTAAGAAGTAATGCTTATTAGATTATTTGTCAGACTGTTGCTTTAACTGAAATAACTCATTTTCTAATTCTTCTACCAAACGAGTAAGGTCGTCTATTTTTTCACTGTTGACCCTCTCCTGTTCCTCCATTTGCTCTTGAACCTCAATAAGTTCTTCCATGTTTCTTTTCATGTCTTCTTCCTGCGCTCTCATTTCATCTGCCTGCTTTTGTGACATTTTAAGCAACATGTTTGTTTTTATATTATTCTTAACATATTGCAATGTAGAAGCTATATTTTCAGCAATCTTCTCAACAAATTGAATCTGATACTGTTCAAGTTTATTAAATGAAGCTATTTCCATTACACCATAAACTTTATTATCCTTCAAGAGAGGCACAATAAGAAGACAATCAGGATTAGCGCTACCAAGACCGGATTCAATCTTTATATATGTTTGTGGTATATCAGTGATATATATAGTTTTCTTTTCTACTGCACAAGACCCAATAAGACCTTCACCACGTTCAAATCTATTCTCAAGATACTTTCTTCTATCGTAGGCGAAGGCAGCTTTCAATTCAAAAAATACATTATCAGAATCGTCATTTATTATAAAAATACCACCTTGATTTGCATCCAGATATTTTACAAGATTATGAATAATCTCAAAGGATAGTTTTTCAATATCATCATTATTTTGTCTTAATATTTCGGCAAACATATTAAGGCCTTCATTAACCCAATTGGTTTTCCCAACAGCCTGCATTTGCTTTTCCATTTCCTCCTGCTTGGCTGTTTTAAGGTTTTCTCGCATTTGAAGCAGAGATTTTGCAAGATGGTCGTCTTGAACTATATCATCAAGCTGAGCCTCAAGGTTTCCTTCCCCAATTTTTCTTGCAAACTCAGATTTGCTAATGTATCCATCAATATAAATGTTTAATGCATTTGCCATCTCTTGCATTTCATCACCGGTAGAAATATCTAATTTCAGCGTTTTATCAACCTTACCTGCTGAAATCATTTTTATGGCATGAGTGAGTTTTTGAATCGGTCTTGATATGTTATCAGCCAGCAACCATATAATAAACGCCACTATTAAAAGGCCAATTACACCTGCTAATAAAGCAATTCTATATGTATGTGATGCTGCAGCTAGAATAGATTTTCTGGGGAATGCCACACCCAAAAACCATGGAGTACCAGAATCGCCAATTTGAACAACTGCAACTGAAACATAATAGTTCTCATCTTTGAACTTTGTATCAAAACTAAACGGACGACCATCTTCAACAGCTTCACGGAACAAACCAGCTTTTTCATCAACAAGCCCAATACTAAAGATATCTCTTCCTATATTTACCCTTTCAGGAAAGGTAACAATCTTGCCAGACTGCGTAAATAAAAAAGCATAGCTACCATCTAATGGCTGATAACCATCAATTATAAACTGCAATGATGCCAAAGATACATCTACTCCGACAACTCCTATAAACTCCCCATCTTTAACAACAGGAGCAACCATATTCGTTTGCAGGATATCGTCTTGAGCAGCACCTGTGTATGAGTAATAGTAAGGATCTATAACCGTTTCCTTTCCTCGTCTTTTAACAAGATTGAAAATTGTACCACTTAATACTTCTGAAGGATTTTGCTCAATATACTCACTTAGCTTAATATCTCCATTGTCACGATAATAGATGTAGCGAAAATTACCAAGAATTGTACTTCCCAATCTATTTATATACAAACTATCCCTATTGTCAATTGTAGCCGGAGCTAGAATACTCCAAGCTGATAACATATCCTTGTTTTCAGTCAAAATATGCTTAAGCAATTTACTATAAAAATCCCTTCTATTGTCTTCAGGAATCATCTCATGTGCGTCAAATGTTTGCTTTAAATATCTTGTAATCTGCATATATTCATTAAGGTCAGACTTTGCAAGATTTGCATACTGTCCGGCATATGAATCTGCGAGGTCAGTGCTAAACTCATCAAGAAGCTTGCGAGAATTTGAGCCAACATAAGAAGATACTGCAATTATAACTATTGCAGTCGCAGTTAATAAATAAACTAAAATTCTGGATTTTACTTTAAGCTTCTTTGCCACTTTTTTGCATTTATATATTGGGACTCTTGATTTTTCAATAGACTAAACAAACCTTTAGTGTAATAAGCAAACAAAACCTAGTTATAAGTTCGCTTTACAAATATAACGAAATATTTATTGAGCAATGAATTTTATTAAAAAATCAAAAAATAAATATTCGTATAATTTTTATGTTTTACTTTGCCTACAAATATGCGAAAAATGTTTTTATTCAATTTACATCTTCATCATTTTCATACTTGCACTCAGGCGAGGTGAGAATGATATTTTGTAATTTATAATATAATTATAAAACCCGTCTGAGTAAACAGGCGGGTTTTTTGTTTCTTACCTATACTAGTTTACTCAGACGATAAAAAATCTTAAACAATGAGTAAACTAAAAATTGCAATTCAGAAAAGCGGCAGGTTGAGCGAAAAATCGCTTGATCTTTTAAAAGAGTGTGGGATAAAACTCCCTAATGGAGACAGGAAACTTAAAACAGAAGCGAAAAACTTTCCTATTGAGATTTTGTATCTGAGAGATGATGACATCCCTCAATATGTTGAACAAGGTGTTGCCGATGTTGGGATACTTGGCGAAAACGAAGTTCATGAAAAAGGAAAAAATGTTTTACAAATAAAGAAACTAGGGTTTGCAAACTGCAAACTTGCTCTTGCTATTCCAAAGGACGAAGAATACAATGGCATAAATTGGTTTGAGAACAAAAAAATTGCAACATCATATCCAAAGATTCTTGAAAAATTCTTTAAAGAAAAGGCCATTGCTGTTGAAGTAGAGGAGATAAGTGGCAGTGTGGAAATTGCGACAGGCATAGGATTGGCAAATGCTATTTTCGACATTGTAAGTACCGGTAGCACATTGATAATGAATGGACTTAAGGAGGTTGAAGTTGTTATGAAAAGTGAAGCCGTTCTTATTGCAAACCCAAATCTAAATAATCTCAAGAAAGAAATCCTTAACCAACTTATCTTCCGAATTACTGCTGTAAGAAATGCATCTGAAAATAAATACATACTTCTGAATGCACCAAATAGTGCTATTGATCAAATATCCAAGGTTTTACCAGGGATGAAATCGCCAACAATCTTGCCTCTTGCAGACAAAAGTTGGAGCAGTCTGCACTCTGTTGTTAAGGAAGATGAATTCTGGGATATAATTGGGCAGCTCAAAGAACTGGGCGCCCAAGGCATTCTGGTTGTACCAATTGAAAAAATGATAATCTAACTTTAAAAAATATAAAACTATGCAAAAAGTAATTAACCCGCCAAAAAACGAATGGGAAAAATTGAGCAAACGACCTCTAAAAGATTTTAACTCTCTTTCGAAAATCGTGAATGAGATATTTGATGATATAAAAAGGAACAAAGATGAAGCAGTGTTGAGATATACGAGGTTATTCGACAAGGCTGAAATTACCACTCTGCAGCTTAGCGAAGAAGAATACAACAGGGCATCAGATGAAATTCCTGAAGAATTAAAAAATGCGATTAAGCTGGCAAGCAGAAATATTGAAAAGTTTCACCTTTCACAAAAGGAAGATTCAAAAATCTGCGAAACATCCAAAGGAGTTTATTGCTGGAGAGAAAGTAGGCCAATAGAAAAAGTTGGTATTTATATTCCCGGAGGCAGTGCGCCATTATTCTCCACCATAATGATGCTAGGAATACCAGCAAAAATAGCCGGTTGTAAAGAAATTATCATGTGTACTCCTCCGGACAAAAACGGAGAAATAAACCCAATAATGGTTTATACAGCAAAAACTATTGGCATTAAATCAATATTCAAAGTTGGAGGAATACAAGCAATTGGTGCTTTAGCTTTAGGAACGGAAGCAATACCAAAAGTGGACAAAATTTTCGGACCCGGGAATCAATTTGTTACAGCAGCAAAATTAATTGCTCAAAACTACGGAATTGCAATCGACATGCCTGCCGGACCAAGCGAAGTGTTGGTTATTGCAGACAGTTCCTCAAATCCTGAATTTATTGCAGCTGATTTGCTTTCTCAGGCTGAACACGGTGAAGATAGTCAAGTAATACTGCTATCAGACGATGAGAGAATAATTGACGAAGTGATTGAAAGCATCAAAAACCAACTTTCTGATTTACCAAGAAAAGACACTGCAATTGCAGCTCTAAAAGAGAGCAAGGCAATAATGCTCAATAGCATTGAAGAATGCTTTGAGTTTAGCAACATTTATGCACCCGAGCACTTAATTATTGCATCTGATAATGCAAAATCGTATTTGTCAATAATTGAAAATGCGGGATCTGTATTCATTGGAAACTACAGTTGCGAAAGTGCAGGCGATTATGCCAGCGGCACGAATCATACTTTACCGACTAACGGATTTGCCAAAAACTACAGCGGAGTTTCTCTGGATAGCTTCGTCAAGAAAATAACATTCCAGGAAGTTACTAAAGAAGGTATTATGAATATTGGGCCTTCAATTGAGTTTATGGCTGAAGCCGAGCAACTTGCTGCTCACAAAAAAGCAGTAAGTGTAAGATTGAAAAAAATTAATGAAAAATAAACAGAATAATCATGGACTCAATAAATATTTGCGACCTTGCAAGGCAGAATATTCTAAAACTCAAACCCTATTCATCTGCCAGAAGCGAGTTTACAGGAAGTTCCGGAATATTTCTGGATGCAAATGAAAATCCTTACGGAAAACTAAACAGATATCCCGACCCTTTGCAAATGGAGCTTAAAAAAATAATTAGTTCACAGCAAGACATTGGCATTGAAAACATTTTCATAGGCAATGGCAGTGACGAAATAATTGATTTAGCAATACGGGTTTTTTGTGAGCCAGGCAGAGATCAAATCTTAATTTTCACACCAACATATGGTATGTATAAGTTTTTGGCTGACGTTAACAATGTTGGCATAATTCAAAATCAACTAGATGAAAACTTTCAGATAAATATTCCTGAGTTTGAAAAAACTATATCAGAAAATAATGTGAAGCTTATTTTTATTTGCTCCCCGAATAATCCAACTGCAAACATCATAAATGGAATTGACAAGATATTTAGCAGATTTAATGGTATTGTTTTTATTGATGAAGCATATATCGAATTTTCAGACACACCTTCATTTGCCAAAGAAGTAACTTCTGTGCCAAATATTATCGTTTCACGAACATTAAGCAAAGCCTATGGCATTGCAGGAGCCAGAGTAGGAGCTGGTTTTGCGAATAAGCAAGTAATCTCACTTTTTACCAAAACTAAATATCCTTACAATGTCAGCAAATTAAACCTGAAAGCAGCCATAGACATTTTAAGAGACAAGGATGAGTTTGAGCGCATAAGGTTAGCTATAATAATCCAAAGGGAATTCCTTGAAAAAGAGCTGTCAAGCTTAGGATTTGTAAAAAAAGTATTTCCAACTGACGCCAACTTTATACTAATTGAAGTTGAAAATGCTCAGAAAGTTTATTCTGGTCTGGCAGAAATTGGAATAATAGTTAGAACCCGTGATTCTGAGTTAAAGAACTGTATTAGAATAACTGTTGGGAGCCCTTATGAGAATAAGCAACTTATAGAAGCATTGAAAACACTTGACAAAAAAGACATACTTGGAACTAGAGAAAGTGCCATTAAAAGACAGACAAATGAGACTAACGTTGATGTTGTAATAAACATTGACGGAAGCGGGAAAAGTTTCATCTCAACAGGACTGAATTTTTTCGACCACATGCTTGAGCAAATTGCAAAACATGGCAACATCGACATCAATATAACTGCGGTTGGAGATATAATGACTGATGAGCACCACACAGTAGAAGATGTTGGAATTATTCTAGGAGAAGCTTTTAATAATGCTATTGGTAATAAAAATGGCATCGAAAGATATGGGTTCCTGCTTCCGATGGACGATAGTCTGGCGCAGGTTGCTATTGACTTTGGAGGAAGGCCATATTTGGTTTGGGATGTAAGTTTCAGAAGAGAAATGATTGGAGATATGCCAACAGAATTATTTGAACATTTCTTCAAATCATTTAGCGATAATGCCAAATGCAATATCAACATAAAAGCGGAAGGCGAAAATGATCACCATAAAATTGAAGCTATTTTTAAAGCATTCGCAAAATCAGTAAGACAAGCTGTTAGCAAAACAAACGATAATTCAATACCAAGTACAAAAGGGATATTATGATAGCAATTGTAAAATATAACGCAGGAAATATTACCTCAGTAAAAAATGCTGTTGAAAGATTAGGTTATCAGTGTATAGTAACTGATGATTCTGAAACATTGAAAAATGCTTCAAAAGTTATTTTTCCCGGAGTTGGTGAGGCAGGTTTTGCAATGAAATATTTAAAAAGCAAAAATCTTGATATAGTTATAAAATCTCTAAAGCAGCCGGTTTTAGGCATTTGCCTCGGGCTTCAGCTTCTATGCAGTAGCTCTGAAGAAAGCAACACAGAGTGTCTTGGTGTTTTTGATGCGGATGTAAAGCTTTTTCCCAAAAATGAAATTATTCCGCATATGGGTTGGAATAGCATTGAAAGTTTAGATTCGGAAGTTTTCAATAACATTAGTGAAAATTCCAATGTGTATTTCGTGCATAGCTACTACGCAGAATTGTGCGCAAACACCATTGCAATATGCAACTACATTCTACCTTTCAGTGCTTCAATGCAGAAGGATAATTTTTACGCAACTCAATTTCACCCTAAAAAATCAGCAGAAATTGGAGAGAAAATATTGAAAAACTTTTTAAAATTATAATTATGAAAATAATACCGGCAATAGACATAATAGACGGCAAATGTGTAAGGCTTACAAAAGGGAATTATAATGAGAAGATAATATACAACGAAGACCCTCTGGAAGTTGCCAGAGAATTTGAGGATAGTGGTATAACACATTTACACCTTGTAGATCTTGATGGAGCAAGGTCATACAGGATTATTAATTACAAGACCCTTTTTAAAATTGTTACCAAAACAAAGCTGAAAGTAGATTTCGGAGGTGGTATAAAAAGCTGGAATGACCTGGAAATTGCTTTTGACAGCGGCGCGGCGCAAATTACAATCGGAAGTTTAGCTGTAAAGCAACCTGAATTGTGTAAAGAATGGATAACCCATTATGGCAACGAGAAAATAATTTTGGGAGCAGACTGTTCAAACAGAAAAATTGCGCATGGCGGTTGGATTGAAATATCCGATTATGATGTAATTGATTTCATCGATGATTATGCAAGTTCAGGAATTAAATATGTGATATGCACTGATATTTCTAAGGATGGTATGATGAAGGGGCCGTCAATCAATCTCTACAAAGACATTCTAAAAGAAACAAATATAGATTTGATTGCAAGCGGTGGCGTTTCAGAAATCAAAGATATTTACGACTTGAAAGAAATTGGCTGTATGTCGGCAATAATAGGCAAGGCCATATATGAAGGAAAAATCACTCTAAAACAAATTCAAGAATATAATGCTAAAGAAAAGGATAATACCCTGTCTTGACATCAAAGACGGAACAACTGTAAAGGGAGTCAATTTTATTAATATCATAAATGCCGGTGATCCTGTTGAATTGGCAAAACGGTATGTTGATGAAGGTGCCGATGAATTAGTATTTTTAGACATTACAGCTACAGTTGAAAAGCGCAAAACTCTTGCGATGCTTGTAAGTAAGATTGCAAAAGAAATAAACATCCCTTTTACTGTGGGAGGAGGAATACAATCCTGGGAAGACGCTGCAATTCTAATCAAAGCAGGTGCTGATAAAATCAGCATTAATTCGGCAGCTGTAAGAAACCTGGAGTTAATCAATGAAATTGCTTCGGTATTCGGAAGGCAATGTGTGGTTGTTGCTATAGATGCTAAATTTAAACATGGAAATTACATTGTCTATTTGAATGGCGGCCGAACAGAAACAGATATTGATGCAATAGATTGGGCAATTAAAGCTGAGAAAGCCGGCGCCGGAGAAATATTGCTGACATCTATGGATGCTGATGGCACAAAAAATGGCTTTGAACTTGAACTTACCAGGAGAGTTTGTGAATCAGTTAACATACCCGTAATTGCCTCAGGCGGTGCTGGGAAGGATGAACACTTTAAAGACGTTTTTTTGAAAACGACAGCATCAGGAGCTCTTGCTGCAAGCATTTTTCACTTTAATGAAATCCCAATACCTGAGTTAAAAAATTATTTAAAACAAAAAAAAATCCCTGTAAGATGAAACATCCATGACAAAATCTTTGACAAACAGAATGATGATTATAACTGGATGTTCTCCCGCATGGGTAGCGATTTTTAAGAGTATTGCTGTTTTATAAAATAGAGATATATATGTTTGTATATGAATGATATACAGAAATATTTACTCATTTGAAAAATGGCGGAGTCAGGTTAATTTTTTTATTTGCTTGTATATTGATGATAAATAAGGTAATAAGTCCCTCAGTATACCCAATATTGCCCCTAAACGAATAACTGGAGAAAAATTATTAAATTTAGGCATTGCCCATGCATTTTATGTCGTAAGAACCATGATGTAAAACATCACTAATAAGTCTGACACTAGGTGGTTTAAAGAGTCCCAATTGGCAGTTGGATGCCGTATAAGAGAGTTTACAATCTAAACCACCAGGCATAGGGCAATGATAAACCCCTAAATTTATAAACTATG
>JAGXRQ010000045.1 GCA_018335675.1 Bacteroidota bacterium
TTATGAAACGAGCATGATTCGTTAAACACAAACAAGGATGAAAATCATCATGCGAGTTCCATCCGACAAATTAAAACAAATTATTTACTGATGAAAAAACCGGCAATAACAAAATACAACATAAATCCACTAATTAAAGAAAGATGGAGTCCGAGGGCATTTGACAACAAAGAAGTAGAAGCCGATAAAATTCACAACGTTCTTGAAGCTGCAAGATGGGCACCATCTGCATTCAACGAGCAACCATGGAGATACATTATAGGTAAGAAAGGAACAAAAACCTGGCAATTGATATTTGATTCACTAATTGATTTCAACAAAACCTGGGCTGAACCAGCAGATGTTCTTGTTGTTGTTGTTGGGAAAAAGACTCTTACTTCAAACAGTAAAGAAAATGAAACTTACAAATATGATGTAGGACAAAGTGTTGCCACAATGACAGTTCAAGCTACAAATGAAGGTCTTGTAATGCACCAGATGGGAGGATTTTCAAAACAAAAGAACATTGAAGCATTTAATATTCCTGACGATTATGAAGTAATAGCTGCATTTGCATTGGGATATATTGGAAATGTTGACCAACTTCCTGAAAATTTCAGAAACATGGAAACAAATCCAAGGCAAAGAAAGCCGTTCTCGGAATTTGTCTTTGAGGAAAATTTCGGACAAAAATCAACACTAATTTCAGATTAATTCTGTTTGGTTGTTTAATTATGACCAATAAATTGCTGAGATTTTTGTAATTTTATCCCATAAAGGATATAATTGAAACGTGGAAGCAGCGCTAATCAAAAATTTTAAGTTTTTCATCATACAATTATATATTGGAGCAATTATCCTGTGTGGGTTTTCGACTTATGCAAGCCCACCTAAATATTCCAATGAATTTTTGTCTATTGGCGTTGGAGCAAGGTCATTGGCAATGGCAAATGCATACTCATCTGTTACCAACGATGTCACTTCAGGTTATTGGAATCCTGCGGGATTGCTTCACATTCAATCAAATCTTCAGCTAGGGTTTATGCATAGCCAGTATTTTGCCGGACTAGCAAGATACGATTATGGCGGAATAGCTATCAAGGCAAATGAAAACAATCATATTGGGTTTTCTTATATCAGATTTGGGGTTGACGACATTCCTGATACTTCTGAGTTGATTGATGCCGAAGGAAATATTAATTACGACAGGATACGTTCATTTAATGCATCTGATAATGCTTTTATAATTTCCTTTGCACGAAAGATGCCCGAATACGAAAATCTTTTTATTGGAGCAAATGCTAAAGTAATAAGAAGAACGGCAGGCTCTTTTGCCGGGGCATGGGGTTTTGGACTTGATATTGGAGCAATTTACAAAATGGAGCAATGGCAGTTTGCTCTTGTCGGGAGAGACATCACAACTACTTTTAATGCATGGACATATAATCTTGACGATAGCATGAGAGAAGTTTTCACAATTACCGGAAACGAGATTCCCTCAAATAGCTATGAAGTCACTTTACCTCGGTTTATTCTTGGAACATCAAGAGAATTTGAATTTAAGAACGACATTTCATTACTAGCATCTCTGGATATAAACATTACAACCGATGGAAAAAGGAATGTTCTTATTCCAGGAGATCCATTTAGTATTGAGCCTGCATTAGGATTTGAGCTTGGGTATAAAAAAATAGTCTTTCTTAGAGGTGGTATTGGAAATTTTCAGGAGTATTATAAAGCTGATGAAAATCTTACATACAGCATTCAGCCTAATATTGGGGTAGGCATTGTTATAGGAGACATTTTATATGTTGATTACGCATTAACCAATGTTGGAAATTCTTCTATAGCCCTTTATTCAAATGTGTTTTCAATAAAATTAAACATCAACAGAAGAGATTCTGACAAGATTAAAGAATAGCATGAAAATAAAAAGGATAGTTGCATTTTTAATTTTTATCATTGCCTTTCATTTTAATGGCAATGGAAGCAATCCTTTTGGAAATGAATGGATAAATTACCAGCAGCAGTATTATGTTGTCAAGATTCATCAAGATGGAGTATACAGAATAAGTTATAATACACTTTCAGCTGCCGGATTACCGTTAGGCACATTCGACCCAAGAAGCTTTCAGATTTTTAATAACGGCCAAGAGCAACCGATAATAGTTAGTAATGAGAGTAGTGGTAATTTCCAGCCAGGAGATTACATTGAATTTCACGCTAGAAAAAATGATGGTTGGTTTGATCAAAATTTTTATGCTAATCAAGCAGATCACCCAAATCCAAATTACAGCCTTATAAATGATACTGCAAGCTACTATCTAACCTGGAATAATCTTTTAAACAACAAGAGGTATACAATTGAGGATGACAACAATTTTACCGGCTATACTGCTGCTCCATTTCTGTGGTTTACATCCAGAGAAGATTACACTTCCACATACTATGCAGGCGAAACAAACAATTACGGAGTAACAGACCCCGAATATACTGCCGCAGAAGGATGGTTTGATGCAGCATTCAACCTCGGACAAAGTCGTATCAAAACTATTCCTACTCCCGGCATTTACAATTCTGG
Organism: Bacteroidota bacterium; assembly: GCA_018335675.1. Classification (GTDB taxonomy): domain Bacteria; phylum Bacteroidota; class Bacteroidia; order Bacteroidales; family UBA7960; genus PWND01. The sequence goes on from JAGXRQ010000045.1 coordinate 2,561, forward strand.
CCCAATGGCACAAATCAATTTTGCAGTTGCAGGCGCATCAAATTTTGCAGGATTAAACCCTGATCATCATTTACGAATACAATTTGCCGGATTAAACATCGACACATTGTATGAGGGATATAAATTTTTGAGATTTAACAGAACTGTTAGCCCAACAGCTTTAAATTCATCAGGTACAACATTTACATTCAGCTCTATAAATGACTTAGGAAGCAATGTTGACAGAAATGCCATATCATACATACAAGTTAGATATCCAAGGGTTTTTGACATAGGAGGTGCTGATAGAATTTACTTTGAATTACCTGCTTCTGCAGGAACAAAAACCTACACAAGATTCAGTAATTATAATGCAACTTCAGCTGATATTGTCTGGATTTATGATTTTACCTCCAACAAGAAGATACGAGTTTATCAGCAAAGTGGAGAGTTTAGAGCATTATTGCCTTCTCCTACTGTTCTTAGAAACTGCTTACTTACAAAAGAGGCAAATTTTATTCAGATTTCTAGTGTTAAGCCGGTTAATACAGACGCATCTAATTATGCAAAATTCAGGGATTTCGGAAGCTTTCCTTATATAAATTCAGATTATTTGCTTTTAACGCATAAAAGCCTGATGAATTCAGCACAAAGCTATGCATCATACAGAGAAGCAACCGGCTATAAAGTTTTGTTGGTTGATGTTGAAGATCTTTATCATCAGTTTGGCTATGGAGTTGGAAAGCATCCTCTTGCTCTAAAAAACTTTGCAAGATATACTATCGACAAATATTCCGAAGCACCAAAAAAGCTCTTTTTACTTGGGAAATCACTAACTGCACTTGCATTCCGGAAAAATGCATCAAGCTATGCATCTACATTAGTTCCATCATTTGGTAATCCGCCCTCAGACATCTTAATAACAGCAGGTATAAACGGAACATTATACGAACCTGCAATTGCTACCGGAAGACTTGCTGCTAGGAACAACTACCATGTTCAGATTTATCTCGACAAGGTGATTCAGTATGAAATAGAAAATCAAACCCCAAAAGAATGGATGAAGAATATCCTTCACTTCGGAGGTGGAACAAGTTTAAGCGAGCAAAATTTACTCGCAAATTATTTAAAACAATACAAAAATTTAGTTGAAGATACTTTGTTCGGAGGTTATGTTAGAACTTTTCTAAAGAGCTCTACCGAACCGATTCAGATTAATCAGACTGACTCTATTAAGAAATTGATAAATAATGGAGTAAGCATAATGACATTCTTCGGACATGCTGCAGGCATTGGGTTTGACATAAGTATTGATTATCCTTCTGAATACAACAATTTCGGCAAGTATCCTTTTCTATACGCCAATTCTTGTTTTGCGGGTGATATTTTCGGCAGTGGAGTAAGTTCGAGCGAAGAATTTGTTTTAATAGACGGCAAAGGAGTTATAGCTTATTTAGCGTCTACTTCCGCAACAGGCGCTTTCGAGCTTAATCGTTATGCTGAGAGGTTTTTTAGAAATTTGAGCAGCACCCATTATGGAAGCCCTGTTGGTTCAAATCTTAAAAATACAATTAGTAATATTCAATCTACAAATCAATATATAAAAAATGTTTGCCTTTTAAATACACTTCATGGCGACCCTGCTATTGTTATTAATAGTCAGCCTAAGCCCGATTTCAGCATAGTCGCAAATGATATTTTTACAAGTCCGAAAAATGTAACCACCGAGGTTGATTCATTTTATGTTCATATAATAGCCACAAATATTGGTAAAGCCATTAGAGACTCGATAGTAGTAGAATTAGAACGCACATATCCTAATGGGGTTAAGTATAATGAATTACGCAAGGTAAGAACTCCATTGTTTAAAGATACTTTAGACTTCAAAATTGAGGTAAACAGGGAGCTTGGACTTGGTTTGAATCAGATAAAAGTTGTGCTGGATTATTTTAATGTGATTGATGAGATAAGTAAGACGAACAATACTGCTGTAACAAACATTCTAATTACTTCATCTGATATTATTCCGGTTTATCCATATCGTTATTCAATTGTTCCCGGACCCGGCGTTACCTTGAAAGCATCTACCGGGAATCCTTTTGCAGGTGAAAGAAGTTATATTTTCCAGATTGACTCTTCAGAAAAATTTGAAACGCCCACAGAAAATGTTATATCTGCCAAAGGTGGTGTTGTAACATGGACTCCAACAATAGCATTATCAGATTCAACTGTTTACTACTGGCGAGTTAGCATATCCCCTGCTGAAGGCGAAGAATACCTGTGGAGAGAAAGCAGCTTCCAATATATAAATGGAAAACAAGGTTGGGCTCAAGCACATTTCGGACAATTCAAAGACAACTCTTATCAATATGTTACATATAATGCTGAAGAAAAGATTTGGGAATTCATAAATACAAAAAACATCATACAGGCTCAAACCGGCATATACCCATATATTCCATGGAATGAAGTTTTTACTAAGGTAAACGGTGTAATATTGTCAACATGGTCGTGTATGTCATCTCCTCACAGTGGAATAGTTTTCGTAGTTTTCGACCCTATTTCAGGAGAAAACTGGAAGACTATTACTCAAGGCGACAATACCGGTGAATATGGGAATTTCCATTGCTCCGATTATCCTCGAAACACTTTCGATTTTATGTCAACCTCGGAGGAATGGCTTCAACTAATGACAAATTTCTTAAACATAATACCTGACGAACATTATGTTTTGGCACATAATCATATAAATCATAATGCTGCAAACTTCACTGAAGAGCTTTATGAAGCTTTTGAATCTTTGGGAAGTGCAAATATAAGAGCTTTACAAAACAATACACCCTATCTTCTTTTTGGCAAGAAGGGCTCTGTGATTGGATCAGCAAATGAAGTAATTGGTGGAAGCATTACATCCATTATTCAGCTTACCGACAGCATTGAAACTAACTGGGATCAAGGTTTTATTTTGTCTGAAAGAATTGGTCCTGCAAGAAATTGGATATCTGCCCATTGGAGAAAAGAAAGTTTGGAAACACCTGATACGGATATTGTTTGGCTTAATATTTTGGGAATTAAGAAGTCAGGCGCTGTTGACACATTGTACAAAAATTTGCAGTACACTGACAATGATATTGACCTCACAGGTAAAAATATTGACGCAGAAGAGTATCCTTACTTGCAATTAATGTTAAATATGCAAGACGATGATAACAGAACGCCTGCTCAGATGAAGAGGTGGCAGGTAATTTACGAGCCTGTTCCCGAAACTGCATTAAACCCTTCATTACATTCTGTTTTCAATAGCGAAACTATTCCCGAAGGAAAAGAGCTAGTATTTTCAACAGCAATTCAAAACATAAGTAATTATGATATGGATAGCTTACTGGTTAAGTACTATGTAATGGATCAAGCCAGAAATGTACACCCAATTGCATATCCTCGACAAAGGCCACACCCATCAGGCGATATTTTAATAGACACAGTTAAGTTTAACACAAGAGGATTCACCGGAAACAACACTTTTTGGATAGAAGTAAACCCCAACCAAGATCAACTCGAGCAATATCATTTCAACAATATTGGAGTTTTGTCATTTATTGTTGAGAAGGATAAAGCTAACCCTCTACTTGATGTTACCTTCGATGGGGTAAGAATTATGGATGGAGATATTGTTTCTGCTAATCCTTTTATAATGGTAACACTATTTGATGAAAATCCATATTTATTGCTAAACGACACTTCTTTGGTTAAGCTATACTTACAATTTCCGGGCATGTCGAGTCCGAAAAGATTGTATTTTTATGAAAAAGGTGTTGAAGTAATGAAATTTTATCCGGCAACACAATCGTCCAACAAATGCATGATAGAATTCAATCCAAGTTTCAATATTGACGGAATTTACAAACTGTTAGTGCAGGCAACAGACAAATCTAACAACGAATCCGGCAAAGAAGATTTAATCATAAACTTTGAAGTTATAACCAAATCGACTATAACTGAAGTTTTGAACTGGCCGAATCCATTTTCAGACCGAACACATTTTGTTTTTACATTGACAGGGTCAGAACTTCCAACTTTTTTCAAGATTCAGATTTTGACAATAACAGGAAAAGTTGTTAGAGAAATAGATTTGTCAGAATTGGGACCAATAAGAATAGGCAAAAACATTACATCATACGCTTGGGATGGTACAGATCAATATGGAGATAGGCTGGCAAATGGAGTTTATCTCTACAGGGTTATTTCAAATATAAACGAAAAGCCAATTGAACTAAATAGCACTTCGGCAAGCAAATATTTCCATAAAGGTTTTGGTAAAATGTATTTAATCAGATGATAGAATATCCGCCAAAAATATTAATAGCATTTGGAGAAGCTGTAAATGAGAACAAGGAGATTCATAAATGGCTTTTGAGCAATGGCTACCCTGAGCTTGCAGCTTTAGCCAGCGCCATTCACTGCAGCGACGAAGCAATACAATGGCTTATGAAAAATAAGTATCCTCATTTTGCTGCTTTAAGTTATGCTATTTTTGATGATAAGAAAGCAAGAAAATGGTTGGTTGAACATAAGTATCAGTTTTTAATAATCTTGGCTGAAGCATCACAGGGAGATAAAAAAGCGCACAAATGGCTTTTAGAAAACAATCTGGAATTATTTTCCCGCATGTGCAAAAAAATTGATATGTATCGCATCCGAAAGCTAGACGACCTCAGCGACTATCATAAATTTCACCCATAAAAAAGCCTAAGCATTAAGCATATTTCAGCATAGCTTTAACAATGTTTTCGGTGCCCTCTCCTATCTGAGCAATGTCGGCATCGAGCATATAACAAGGAGTAGTGAAGATTTTATTCTTATGATCAATGGCAACATCGCCGTGGTTGGTTTCCTTATGAACAGCACCCATAGTGCGAACAGCTTCGGCAGTACCGGTATCTTTTCCAATAGTAACTTCAACATTCCCAACAATTTTAGCCAACAGCACAGGCGAAATGCAAAGAGCCCCAATAGGAATTCCGGCTTTATGTGAAAGCACAATTGCTTTTTCAACATCCTCATTTACCTTACAACTAGGGCCGTCGAAAGCAAAGCTGCTTAGATTTTTCGCGGCTCCAAAGCCCCCCGGAAGAATTAAAGCATCAAATCTGCCCGGATTAAAGTCTTTAAGATCACTTATTTTCCCTCTGGCTATTCTGGCAGACTCAACAAGAACATTTCTTGTTTCTTTCATTTCTTGTCCGGTAATATGATTAACAACATGATGCTGGTTTATATTTGGAGCAAAAATCTCATAATCAGCACCATTTTTTCTTATTGCGTATAATGTAAGTGTAGCTTCGTGAATTTCAGCTCCATCATATACGCCACAGCCTGATAAGATAACAGCAAATTTTTTCATGTGATTCATTTTTTAAGTGCAACTACAAATATACGAAATTTGAAAAAATAACTTTCTATTCGTATCTCAGAGAATTAACAGGATCTTTTTCTGCAGCTTTTCTGGCGGGCATAAATCCGAAACCAATTCCGATTATTGCTGCTACTCCAAATGATATCAATATTGATTCAGGAGAAACAATGGTTAAAATGCCGGCAAACTTCATAATCAGCTTTGAAAGCAATATACCCAGAAACACTCCAATAATGCCACCTGTAAGACTTATAAATGTGGATTCAGCTAAGAATTGAAGTACAACATCAGATTTTTTCGCACCTATTGCCAACCTAACTCCTATTTCACGGGTTCTTTCCATAACGCTTGCCAGCATTATATTCATTATACCAATACCCCCTACAATAAGAGAAATTCCGGCAATTGCACCCAACACTATATTGAAAATATCTTTAGTGCGTTGCTCTTGTTTCAGAAGTACTTCAGGAATTATTACTTCAAAATCTTCAACTCCATTATGTTTTCTTTTCAACATTCTTTTTATAACAGAAGCTGTAGAGGCAAGATTTTCCGACTCATCAACCTGCACAATTATTCTATCTAGTTGGTGGTAGTTTACAACTTGAGATTGCTGTTCGCCATTATTGTTTGAGATAAAGCTTCGAGCCCAAGTTGATTCCTTTGCTCTTGATATGTCTGTAGCCGAAACGAAAGAACGATCGTTGAATCTGAGCAAAATAGTTTTGACAGGAGCATAAACAGTGTTGGTAAACTGACCTACTCCAAGCGATTCCATATTATCCTCTTTAATAAGTCGGTCTTCAATAACTCCAACAACCGTTAGCCAATTATTGCCACATTTAATTTGTTTACCTATAGGATTTGTGTTTCCAAAAAAGGCAATTTTAACACTATTCCCAATAATACAAACAGGGTCGCCATTTTTCAAATTATCATCGACAAACATAGCGCCGGCAATAAATCTCAAATTAAAAAGGTCGAAATAATCCGGAGTAACACCGGCTACTCTTATTTGTTTGCGAATTCCATCTCTAACGGCAAAAGTGCTAATTTCAATTTCAGGGCTAACTTTAGCGACTGTTGGAATAATGCTTTTTATACTTTCAGCATCATTAATTGTAAGTCCGGGAGAAAACTTTCCCTTATACTCATCCTTCATTTCAGAATCTGATGAAAGAATTGGTCTTACAATAATATTGTTTACCCCAATCAGCTTCATTTGGTCAAGAATTTCCTGTCTTGCTCCGCTTCCAATTGCGAGCATAGCAATAACTGCGGCCACACCAAAAATAATACCCAGAGCAGTAAGAATGCTTCTAAACCTATTTGCAAACACAGCCTCGAATGCAATATTAAGGTTATAGAAAACCCTTTCAGCGGTAAACTTCTCCCTGCGTGATTTTTTAAAACTCTCCTTCATCAGTTGATTGTTCTGGTTTCTTTGTGGTAAGCTCTATTAGTCGCATAGATTCCGGGTCGGAAGGAATAGTGAGAAGTACAATTTCTCCTTCCGACAGTCCCTCAAGAATAATTATCTTATTCTCATTTCTTTTTCCTGTAATGACCTGCTGTTTGACAATTCTTCCCGCATCTTTAAAAACATAAGTTATACTGTCGGAATTATGCACTGCCTCAATTGGGACAAACAATGCATTTTCAATTTTATCTGTAATAATTGTATTCTTAGTTGTCATTGCCGGACGCATAATAGAGTCGGTTTCATTAATTTTAATTTTAACCTCAAACACTCTTGAATCCTGATTTGGGCGTTGTTCTCCAATATTTGCAACCTCAGTTACAACACCTGTAAACATTTTCTCAGGAAATGCATCAATTACAATTTCCGCAAATTGTCCGATTTTTACTTTACTTATGTCAATTTCGTTTACGAAAGTTTTACTCATCATAATTGAGAAATCAGGCAAAGTGGCAACAATATTGTCCCATGTACTTACTTGGCTTCCAACAACAACCTTAGAGCCATCCCATGTTCTTCGGTATATTACCATTCCGGGTTTAGGCGCTTTTATGACAAAATCTTTCAAAACATCCATCATATTTGAATGCCTTCTTTGCACTTGGCTAAGTGAGGCTGTAACTTCCTGCATTTTCGCTTTTGCCTGCTGAGTTCGGAGTTCATAGTTGTGAACAGACTGCTGATATGTCCTTTCCATTTTCTCCAGAGCTATTTCGGCCTGTCTAATTGTTGCAGGTGGTTCGAACTGAGATTGCTGCAGAGTCAATCTTGCCTCTTCCATTGAATATTTAAGGTTAACAAGTTCATCTCTTGCATTTCTTAGTTCAATTGTTGTATCTAGCCTGGTTTGAGTATGAAGCATTTGCAGCTTTTCAAGCTCAGTTTCAACATCTTTAAGGCGATTACTTATTTCAGTACGGTCAAGAGTAGCAACCCAATCGCCCTGGTTAACGACTGAGCCTTCCGGGATAAGTTCGCTGATAGAAACATTCCATATTCCAACAGTTCTTAATCCTTGAGGTCCATAAATATTTTCCGAATTCTGAGCCTCAAGCTCACCACTGGTGTATATGCTAATTACAAATGTGCCTTTTTCTACCGGCACTGAAATAGTTGCAGTAACTGTTGTTTCAGGTTTAAGCAGCCACCATAGTACAAGCAGCAACACAACCACAACAATTGGAATAATGATTTTTTTGTTTTTCATATAAAAAATAAAACGTTAGTATTAAAACAAAGCCATTGCGTCTGTAAAATAACTCAATTATTATACATAATGTTGTGAAAAAAAGAAAAAAGATTCTAGCCTTTTAAGATTTTTGTTGTTGGAAGAATTTTCAAAAGAGCAAAAAGGCTGATTAGAGCGGCAATAATCCAATAAAAAGCAGCTGTATATTCTCCGAAAATAATTTTACCAGTGGCAAACAACATAGAATATGTCATAACAACTCCGCTTAACCAACAAAGGATAAGTTTGAATATCTGGTTAGAGCTTTTAGATTTTTCAATTCTAAACATTTTCCAGGCACCATCAGGTTGAACTTTTTCATAGAATTTCGAAAGCACTTCTATCCTTTCGGGCTTGGTTAAATATGTTGCAACAATCCAGCTAACAGTAGTTATCCCAACCGTAAAAAAGAAAGGACCTCTGTGCAAAACAAAACTTTCGGGCATAACTTTTACCAAATAGAAATTTGAAAAAGCATAAGCAGCAAAAGGTACAATAGTGGCAACAATTTCACTATAAGCATTTATTCTCCACCAATACCATCTAAGAATAAGAACTAACCCAAGTCCAGCGCCACATTCTATAATAAAAAGCCAAACACCTGATATTGTTTCAATAAGAGTTGTTACGAATAATGCTATTATCATAAGCAAAACCGTAAATAATCTGCCTGCGCCAACATAATGCTTATTAGCTTTAGCGACATTGAGGAATTTATTCTCAGGTTTTAAAAATCTCTTATAAAGATCGTTTACAAGATAACTTGAACCCCAATTTAACTGTGTGGAAATAGTACTCATATAAGCAGCCAAAAATGCCGTAAGCATCAGGCCTCTTAATCCGGCAGGGAGATAATCATTCATAGCCATAACATAACCCAGCCTTTTTTCAGTCTCACCCAATTCCGGATAAAGGACAAGTGCGGCAAGCCCAACAATAATCCAAGGCCAAGGTCTGAGGCAATAGTGAGCAATTTGAAAAAAAAGAGTTGCAAACACAGAATGTTTTTCGTTTTTGCAGCTCATCATACGTTGAGCAACATATCCGCCACCGCCGGGTTCAGCGCCCGGATACCAGCTTGCCCACCATTGAAACCCTGCAAAAGCTAGAAAAGCACCAATACTAATTGTTAATGTTCCGGTAATTCCTGCGTCACCAATTGAAGGGAAGAAATTAAAACTCGAAGAAGGCAACTTACTTTTCAATCCGGCAATTCCGCCAATTTCATCAACATTCAAAACAATAACAGCCAAAATAATACTAGCTGCCATTGCAATAACAAACTGAACGGCATCCGTAACTGCCACTCCCCACAAACCGCTAAGAGCTGAGTAAACAACTGTAACAGCCATTATGCCGGCAACAATCCAGATAAGATATTCAGAAGGAACATCAAAAAACACCTGCAGAATAGATATCATTGCAAGATTAACCCAAGCAATGATTATACAATTCATAAACACACCCAAATACACAGATTTAAAACCCCTTAAGAATGAAGCAGGTTTTCCCCCATAGCGAAGTTCGATAAATTCAAGCTCTGTAAGGACCTCAGCTTTTCGCCAATATTTAGCAAAGAAAAAAGTAGTAAGCATACCACCTATAAGCATATTCCACCAAACCCAATTACCGGATACACCTCCCTGAGCTACCAATTCAGTGACTGCAAGAGGAGTGTCGGCAGCAAAAGTTGTTGCCACCATGCTTATACCTGCAATATACCAAGGCAGATTTCTTCCTGTAAGAAAATAATCCGCCAGGCTTTTACCTCCCCTTTTTCTGAAATATAGTCCAATTGTTAGGGATATTCCAAGAAAAAGAACAATAATAATCCAGTCGAAATAGCTTAGCTGCATTCTCAAATAATTTAAAACCGGGTAAAAATAGTGAAATATTACTTATCAAGAATAACAAATTCTGTACGTCTGTTATTTGCTCTTCCTTCTTCTGTATCATTTGTATCAACCGGCAATGATTGACCAAAGCCTTTAAATTTCAACCTTCTGGAAGATATTTTGTTCTGTATCAGGAAATTATAAACAGACTTAGCCCTGCTTTCGCTTAATGTCTGATTATAAGTTTCTCCTCCAATGTTGTCAGTATGACCTCTGATTTCAAGCTTTACATCAGGATGGTCATTAAGAAATTCGACAAGAGTGTACAAAACCAATTTCGACTCTTTACTAATAGTATACTTGTCGTACTCAAAGTAAATATCCTGAATTTTGTACGTTTTTCCAATTTCAATTGCCTTCATTTCAATGTCAACTTTTGCGGGAGATTGAAGCAATGTATCATGTATTGTAAGCAGTTTTGATGTGTATGCGTAGTTTTCTTTTTTGAGAGTAAGAAGGTAATCGTGTTTGAAAATTTCAGCAATTGCATATTTACCGGTAATTGTATCAACCTCAACATCCTTATATTCTAAAGTTTCAAGATTTCTCAACTGCAGTTGAACGTCGCTATATCCAGAATAATCATCGCTCTGAACCTCACCTGTTATGAATAATACTTTTTCAGGGCGGGCTTTTTCATAAAGTTCAAATGAATAAACATTCCATTCGCCTGTTTCATTAAACCTTGTAGATGCGAAATAAGCAATAGAGCCATCGGTACTAACTATCATACCTGTTTCATCGGCTGGAGTATTGATTGGATAGCCAAGATTTTCAGGCTTTGACCAAACACCATTGTCATCTTTTTTTGAATAAAACAGATCATATCCTCCAAAACCCATATGACCATCGCTACTAAAATAAAGAGTTCTGCCATCAAGATGAATGAATGGGCTTCTTTCGTTTCCACTGGTATTTACAGGAGCTCCAATTGGCTTGGCATCAGCCCACTTACCGTCTTTATCCTTAGTAGTATAATAAATATCATACCTGCCTTCTCTGTCGGAGACAAAGTAAAGAGTTTTTCCGTCGGAACTTATAGAAGGTTGCGACTCCCATGAGTTCTTTGAGTTTACATTGCTGGGGAGTTTTTTTGCAATCGTCCATTTCCAATCTTTATACTCAGAGACATGAATATTGCAATTGTAGTAAGTATTTTCAAACTCACAGGCAGTAAAATAAAGAGTTCTATTGTCAAGAGTAAGAGATGGGCTTCCTTCGTGCAGTTGCCTGTTGAATGGAGCCGGAAGAGGCTCTCCCTCGTCAAAAGAATCGTCGCTTCTTCTGTAGCTTTGCATAAAAACTTCCTTATAATTTGACCTTGTATCCCATGCCATAAATTGATCTTTAACTCTCATTCTTCTTGTATAAAGAGCAACTTGATCGTCTGCAGAAATTGTCATTAGATATTCATCGTTCTTTGTGCTAATGCCTTTAACAACTTTAGGATTGAAAGGAACAGGATTAGAATAACCATAGTGAAGAAATAATGCCTTGTCAAATTTTTGTACAGCTTCAAAATAATCTTTGTCTTTAATCTCATCTATATAGCCAACAAATCTGTCGTACATAGCAGCAGCCTTATCATATGCCTCATCAAGAAAATAAATATTCCCAAGATGAAAATACAGATATGGGTCAATTTGAGGGCATAATTCAAGAGTTCTCTCAAGGTGAGTTGCCGCCAATCCCGGTCTGTAATGTCTTTCGCTCAGATAAATAAGCCCCATAAGATAATGAGCCGGTGCAAAATCAGGCTCTCTTCTTGTTATTTCTGTTAGAATAGATGCAGACCTTGGGTACTGAAATCTTTTATAAGTTTCAACAGCTTCTTTAAAAAGTTGCTGCAATCGAGCATCAGATAATGGTGGGCATTTTTCTTCCTGAGCAATCAGAGATACATTAAAACAGAAAATAAGTAACAACACAGTAATAAATGCCCTTAGTCTCATAATGATTTGTTTTTTGTTTCCAACAAAATTAAATCTGACAATACAAGCGCTGTCATAGCCTCTATAACAGGAACAGCTCTTGGAACAACACAACTATCGTGGCGGCCTTGCAGTTTAAATTCTATGTTTTGGCCTTTTGTATCTACCGATTTTTGAGTTTTAAAAATTGATGGAACAGGTTTAAATGCAACCCTGAAATAAATGTCATTCCCATTTGATATTCCACCCTGAATACCTCCTGAAAAATTTGTAAGAGTAGATATTTTCCCCTTAGCATCAGCCTGAAACACATCATTATGGTTGCTGCCCTTCATATAACTACCTTCAAACCCACTCCCATACTCAAATCCATTTACAGAAGGAATAGACATAATAGCTGCAGCCAATAAAGACTGCAATTTATCAAAAACGGGCTCCCCTATCCCCGGCATAAGTCCTTTTACTAAACAGCTAACTCTTCCGCCAAGAGAATCTCCATCTTGCTTTGCCTGAATTATCAATTGTTCCATTTCTTTAGCCAAGGAAATATCAGGACATCTTACAATATTCTGTTCAGTTTCTTCAAGATTATACTTTGTATAATCTTTATCTATGTCTATATTCCCTACTCCGGAAGTGAAAGCTTGCACAGAAACTCCGTATTTTAGCAAAAAGCATTTGGCTATTGCTCCTGCTGCAACTCTGGTTGCAGTTTCTCTGGCAGAAGAACGCCCCCCTCCTGTTATACCATGCTTGCCATACTTGATAAAATTTGTATAATCAGCATGAGATGGCCTGAATACTTCTCTAACAGAATTATAATCCTGTGGTCTAATATCATTATTCCTTATAAAGAAAGAAATCGGACATCCTGTTGAAACCCCGTTGTTGATGCCGCTAACAATTTCAACAACATCAGCCTCATTTCTTGGAGTTGATATCTCAGACTGCCCTGGTCTTCGCCTTTTCATATCCCTTTCGATTAGGGCAAAATCAATTTCAACTCCCGGAGGAAATCCATCCAAAACCCCACCGATAATTTTACCGTGAGACTCTCCGAATGTAGTCAGTTTTAGTAGCTTACCTATTGAATTTCCACTCATACAGCAAAAATAATCTATTTTTCAAATTTTATTGTGAAACTCTAATTTTAATTGATAATTATATTTTCAACCTTAACAAATATTCACATAAATCTACTGCCAGAACAGTAAAAACACCTAAAATATTTTCCATTTACCCCCGTATTTTTGTAACTTTATAGCTTAATAATTAACAAACTGATGACACGACTCGCAAATTGCATAATTCTGCTGTTTTTCACTTCTGCTTTTTTGTTTCAGGATGTATATGCACAAATTCCTACAGGATATTATAATTCAATAGAGGGAAAAGAAGGAGAAGAACTTCGCATAGAACTTCACAAAATAATAAGAGGGCACCACCGAAGAGTTTACAGTCAGCTCTGGAATGATTTCTATTCAACAGATCGCAAGCCAAACGGCAAAGTATGGTGCATGTATTCAGATGTTCCATATCCCGGGCAGCCGGCATATGAATTTACGTTTTTTGATGACCAGCAGGGAACAGGAGGAGCATCGGCAGAAGGGCAGGTTTACAACAGAGAGCATTCATGGCCCACAAGCTGGTGGGGTGGCGGCTCTTCTACTACCGATACAATGTACACCGACTTGTTTCATATCCATCCGGCTGATGCGTATATAAATACAATGAGAAGTAACTGGCCTTATGGAGAAGTCTGCGCCCCCACTGTAACAACAACAAATGGTAGCAAAAGAGGGCCAAATTGTTATGAGTTTGAAGGAGGTTATACAAGTACAGCTTTCGAACCTATAGATGCTTATAAAGGTGATCTTGCGAGAAATTACTTTTATATGGTTACAAGATACCGTCATAGAATAAGTAATTGGAGCTCGCCAATGATACAAGGCAATACACTCGCACCTTGGGCGCTCGACATGCTAATGAAATGGCACATATTGGATCCGGTAAGCCCAAAAGAAATTAATAGAAATAATGCAGTATATGCAATTCAGGGCAATCGCAATCCATTTATCGACCATCCCGAACTTGCTTGTAAGATATGGGGTGGCAATTGCTCATTTGCGCCAATAATTAGTTACGCCAAAACAATACCCGAAACACCTGAAGCATTCGATGAGATTGATATAGAGGCATATATTTATGATGATGGACAAATAATCGAAACTATCGTAATATGGGGATACAATGAAAACGAGCTAAACAACGAGATAGCTCTTGTATATACCTCAAATAGCATTTTCAAAACTACACAACCAATCCCAAAACAGCAGAATCTTTCAAAGTTATTTTTTAGAATAATTGCTACTGATGATGAAGGAAATGAATCTCAATCGTCATTGTATGAATTTACTATAGGCAAGCCTTTGGGAGGCGGAATGGAGCCATTTGATAAACTCAATATTGCCGGAGTTGATTATATAAATGGAAATTTCACAGGAGAAAATAATATTGTTTGGAACTTTGTTCATTCACGAAACCAGCAAACTTATGCAATAAGTGGCAAAGGGCTAATGTTTAGAGACCCTCAGCAAAGTCGAATTTACTCTGAACCAATCCCTCACGGAATTCAGAATTTTTCAGTAAAGATGAGAAAAGCGTTTGCCAATAATCAACCACGACAAATAGAATTATTTATTAACGGAACAAAAAAAGCTACAACCAAATCTTTTGGTGCATTTGAAGGCGATTGCGATAGTATTCATGTTTTTGAAGTAAAAAATCTAAACATTCAGGGAAATGTAATTATTGAATTAAGGCTTTCGAACCCTGCAAATAATGAATTCAACCAAATGGTTATTGATGATATTACCTGGACAGAATACGCCCCTAGAATAATACTTCAAAAAGAAAAAATGGGTTGCTTTGATAATACACCATTAAATCAATACTCTGAAATAAAAGAATACGGCATTATTGGTATGTTTCTTCAAACTCACCTTGTGATTGAATCTCAGCCCCCATTCGAAATATCGGCCGACGGACAGAATTTCTCGTTTTTCACTTTTTTCACGCCCGATGATGATTTCGATATACATACTTTATATGTAAGATTTAAACCTGTTAGCAACGTTTATTATGAAGGTGAAATTACTCATTACTCCGGCGATATTAATGCAATTCTTGATGCATGCGGATACGGGGGAAATGTAAATATTCTTGAGCAGCAAAATCAAGAAAACAAACCAAACATTTTTTACCAAAACAATAGTATTATGGTAGCTTGGGAAGAAATGCCAAATTCAGAGTTTATCGTCGACATTTATAATATTTCCGGACAAAAGCTACTCTCTCAAAAATGCCCTCCACAAATCAAAACACAGATTCCAATAAAATTTAACACAAAGATTATTGTAGTAGTGGTTTCTACAATGCAAAACCGCCATGTTAAAAAAATCATTCTATCCTAAGATTTTCACTTCAATAAAAAATAGGGATTGTTTTTATACATTAATTAGGTATTTATACTGACATGCTATTATTTTCATTTAGTAATTTTACTGCGGGAAATCTATTAAACACTTTTTAGGCGTGCTAAAACTAATATTATTACTTAATCCTGTTTATATTACACTCTTTTGGGCTGTTGTGCTGAGTTTCTACTCGGAAAACAAGGGCGCCCCAAAAGCTTTTTTGGGAAGATTTATGGGGGTGGCATTTATTGTTTACTTCTCTCATTTTCTTTATTTCTCCGGACAAACCAACCTTTATAGATACATTGACAGCATTTACACTTTCGCCTCTCTGCTTGTTTTCCCGTTATATCATATCTATATAAGATTGCTTACCGTTGACAAAAAATTCAAATTTTCTAAACATTATTTTTATATACTACCACCAACTATTATTTTCATACTACATTCAATTGGACTGATGCTTCTTACCGCAGATGAACAACTGGATTTCTTCAATGAAGTAATGCCGGGTTTACACCAGGCAACAGGAAACCAAATATTTATGATGGTGATTTTCTATGCCGGAAGAGTAGTTTTTATTTCGCAAATTTTCATGTATCTGTTTTTAAACTTCAAACTTCTAATTAAAAACAGGCAGCAAGTTGAACATTTTTACTCAAATACTGAAAGCATGAGCTTATCATGGGTTCAGTTTTTTAATGTTTCGCTAGGCATAATATCATTTGCGAGTATATTAGTAGCTCTTGCAGGCAGAGAAGCTTTTACAGATAGCACTCTTTCCCTTGCAATTCCTTCCCTGGTGTTTTCTGCATTGTTGTTTTTTATTGGTTTGCTTGGAAATAATCAAATAACAGTTCATACACCGATTTCCGACCCATTAACAAATAAATCTAATGATTCAGAAAACGTTTTGCATGCAATAGCTCTGAAATCAAATATGGATAAATTGTTTGAAAAAGAAAAGATTTTTAAAAATGCTGACCTTAAAATATGGGATGTTTGCCAGATGCTTGGATCTAACAGAACCTATGTTTCTAAACTTATAAACTCCGAATATAACAGAAATTTCTGCAATCACGTAAACTACTATCGCGTGCAGTACGCAAAAGAACTGATAAACAAGAAACCGGATATATCTAACGATGAAATTGTTGAACTTGCCGGCTTTGGTTCTTTAAACTCTCTTTACAGAGCTTTCCAGTCGATTGAAGGAATTCATCTTAAGCAATTCAGAAAATAAATCGGTATTTGAGAATTGGCAATTGAGATTTAATGTATTTTTGAAACTCGTTATTAAAAATCAATTAACTCAATTAGATGTGCGGAATTAGCGGATTTGTTTCTCCAAACAATCAACTTGGGATTGAAGACCTTCATGGATTCAATCTTGTTCAATCTCATAGAGGCCCTGATTTTTCTGATTTCTTTTATGATAATTTTGCCGGATTGGCACATCAAAGGCTAAAAATTATTGACCTTAGCTCAAATGCTAATCAGCCTATGCTTTCACATTGCAGACGATTTGTGATGATATACAATGGGGAGGTTTATAATTTTAAAAATATTCTGACTGATATAAAGAAAGAAGACCCCGGTTTCAACCCTGTAAGCACTTCAGATACTGAAATTGTATTGCACGCTTTTGTATTATGGGGAAAAGAATTTGTAAACAAACTTAACGGGATGTTTGCAATAGCTATTTATGATAAGGAAACAAAAGAATTGCACCTATTCAGAGATAGAATAGGAATAAAACCGGTATTTTGGATAAAGTATGATAACTGCTTTGCTTTCTCATCAGAATTAAAAGCATTATCAAAAAATAAAACAATCAGACAAAGGCTTACTGTTAACAACACTGCAATTAATGAATTTCTGCATCTTGGTTATATTCCTGCTCCACATACTATTTATAATGAAATTAAAAAGCTTCAACCCGGATTTGCAGGCACATATTCCAATAATGAATTTACAACATACCAATGGTGGAATGCAAAAGAAAAAATCGAAAGTGAAATTGTAAAGGATGAAGTTCAGGCACTCGACAAACTCAGAGAAATAGTTGAGAGCTCTGTTAGCCAATGTCTTATCTCTGACGTTCCATTTGGCACATTCCTAAGCGGAGGGATAGATTCAAGCCTTGTTACAGCAATTGCTCAGAAAGTTTCTGCAAATCCTATAAATACATTCAGTATTGCTTTTAGCGATAGTAAATATAATGAGGCAAAATTTGCAAAGAAGGTTGCAGGATTTCTTAATACAAACCATCACGAATTTGAAGTAACTCAAAATCAAGCTCTTGAGTGGATTCCCGATTTAATGAGCATTTATGATGAGCCCTTCGCTGATTCCTCTGCTTTGCCAACACTTCTAGTATCAAAACTAGCACGCAGCAAAGTTACTATGACTCTCTCCGGTGATGGAGGCGACGAGCTTTTTATGGGCTATGGGGCATACACTTGGGCACAAAAGCTTAACAACCCTTTGATGAAAATCGCCAAGAAGCCTCTTTCATTGTTGCTGAAATCAGGTGATTCAAGAAAGAAAAGAGTTTCTCATCTTTTAGATACACCATCTGACAAAGTACTTAAAAGCCACATCTTTTCTCAAGAGCAGTATTTTTACTCTAGAAAAGAGCTGAAAAAGCTTCTTAATCGCAATTATTATTCGGAATTTGAAGTTGAAGAAACATTCAGTAATATTGCCAGAAAGCTTTCTACAAAAGAACAGCAAGCTTTGTTTGATCTTCTTTATTATCTGCCTGATGACCTTTTGGTAAAAGTTGACAGGGCTTCAATGAAATTTGGACTTGAAACAAGAGTACCTCTGCTCGACTATAGGCTTGTTGAGTTTGCTCTTAACCTGGATGAAAATCTTAAATTGAAAAACAACACATCAAAGTATCTGCTTAAAAAGCTGTTGTACGAGTATGTGCCTGAGGAATTCTTCCAAAGACCAAAGTGGGGTTTCTCAATACCCCTTGGCAGTTGGATGAAAGAAGAGCTTTTTAACTTTGCCAACGACTGGCTTAGTGAAGATATGATTAAAAAACACGGTATTTTTGAAGAAGAATACGTTGCTGATTTAAAAAACAAGTTTTATAAAAAAAATCAGGATTATCTTTACAACCGCCTTTGGCAGATTATTGTTGTTAATATGTGGATGGAAAAAGAAAGTAAATGACAGAATACAACGACATTTGGAATCAATCGCTTTTGCCCGACCTTTATGATCTGGCTGCTATTCTATTCTACCTGATACTGATTTTCCTTGTTTCACATTACATAAAAAACCGCAATATTGACAAAAACCCTGCATACAAGTTTTATTCATATGGTTTATTTGCAAGTATCGTAGGTGCTATTGGACTGTGTCTGGTTTATACTCTCTACTACCCGGGAGGCGATACAACCGGCTATTATATAAGTTCTGAAGCAATGGTAAATCTGTTTTTTACCGACTCTCAGGCCTTTTTCAGACTTATGTCAGGAGATATTGGTGTTGATAAATTAAGTTATTTTACGCATCAAACCGGGTATCCTGATTATTTGCACGATTCTGCAGCATTTTTGGTAGTCAGAATAACTACTATATTCACTTTCTTAGGGTTTAAAAATTACTTCACAACATCAATTGTTTTTGCTTGGTTTTTTTATATCGGCTTCTGGAAACTTTACCTTCTATTTTACCATTTTTATAAAGATTTGAAGAATAAAATTGCGTTTACCTTGTTGTTCTTCCCCTCTGTTTTGTTTTGGGGCTCAGGCATTCTGAAAGATACAATTACTCTTTCCTTAATGTCATGGTTTTTATATGCAGCATATTTCGGATTTGTTCATAAAAAAAATGTTATTCAGAATATTTTGGTCGTGGTAATTACGGTTTACTTCATGGTGCAAATTAAACCATATATAATTGTTGCTCTTGTACCATCAATGGCTATTTGGGCAGCATGGTATTATATTAAAAGCATCAATAATCGTGTACTCAAATATTTCGTGGCTCCGGTAATTTTAGTGTTTTTTGTTTTTCTTGGAATTGCAGGTATGTCTTTATTCTCTGAAAGCCTGGGTGTTTATGGCAGTATCGAAGGGATAATTCAAAAAGCTATTGTCACCTACGAAGACCATTTAAGATACGAACAGTATGGTCAACATTTTTATAGTCTGGGAGAATTTGATGGAACTATAGGCAATTTTTTATCAAAAACTCCTATGGCGGTTATTGCCGGATTATTCAGGCCTTTTATTTGGGAAACAGGAACTGTTTTCATTCTCGCATCAGCCATCGAAAACCTGCTACTTCTGGCTTTTACAGTTTACGTTTTTCTAATTAGAGGTCCTGTGAAGTTTTTAAGAACTCTTTCAAACGAGCCATTTATAGTATTTTCATTGCTTTTTGCTTTTATCTTTGCTTTTGCTGTCGGAATTTCATCAGCCAATTTCGGAGCTCTTGTTAGACTAAAAATACCTCTGATTCCATTTTTCGCAACAGCTTTTGTTGTCATTTTTTATAGAGTGAAGGAAGGGGAGGTATAGGGTATAGGGTATAGGGTATAGGGTATAAGGGTATAGGGGTATAAGGCTGTTGACTAACGACTTAGGACTTAGGACTCAGGACTCAGGACTCAGGACTCAGGACTTAGGACTTAGGACTTAGGACTTAGTACTTAAAACTATGAAGAACATTTTATATATAACAAACGACGGACTTACCGACCCTTTGGGGAGGTCTCAGATAATACCTTATCTTCAAGGTCTGTCTAGTGATTGTAATATTCATATTTTGGCCTGTGAAAAGGATAACGCTTTTTTGAAAAACAGAATTGTTATAGAAGAATTATTAAATAAATCGGGCATAACCTGGCATGTTGTAAAATATCGCAATAAACCTCCTGTGTTAAGTTCCTGGCTAATGCAAAATGAAATAAAGAGTTTAGCTAAGGAAATTATCAAAAAAGAAAATATCAATTTGATACATTGCAGAAGCTATCCGGCAGCCATTACAGGTATGTCATTATCGAAGAAATTCAAAATACCATTCGTTTTTGACATGCGCGGATTTTGGGCAGATGAAAGGATAGACCGCAATATCTGGAATAAACGAAATCCTGTATTCCTGTTTCTATATAAATACTTTAAACGTAAGGAAAAACAACTCCTCAAACAATCTGAACACATTATAACTCTTACACACAAAGCCAAAGATATATTAATATCAGATTTCAATACAGCTCCATCTAAGATAACAGTTATTCCCTGTGCAGCAGATTTGGATTTTTTTAAAAAACAATCTGACGAAATTAGAGAGCAATATCGCCAAAAACTCGAGCTTAGCCCTGAAAACAAGCTTATGATGTATATGGGCTCTACGGGCTCTTGCTATCTAACTAAGGAAATGCTTCTTTTTTATAAATACTGTAAAACAAAAATGCCCGAAATCAGGATGGCCTTTTTTAGTCCGGAGCATAGCCACGAATATATCAAGAACATTGCCGAGAATCTTGGTCTTGCCAAAGATGAGATAATCTGCAAATTTATTTCCAGAGATGAGCTTCCCTCCTATTTATCGGCTGTTGATTATTCTATAATGTTTTTCGAAAATTCATTTAGCATTCAAGGTTCTTCACCCACTAAACACGGAGAACTGCTAGGAATGCAAATCCCGGTTGTCACAAATACTAATGTTGGCGATCTGGAAAGTATTATAATTGAAAAAGATACAGGTTTTGCTGTTAGTGATTTCTCTGAAAAGGAGTTTGAAAAAGTTCTGAATTACCTTACCACAACAAATTTCAAATCAGATGACTTTGCTGCAATAGCAAACAAGCACTATTCACTGGAGAAAGCGATAGAAAAGCTGAAAAAGATTCTGAGTTCTGAGTCCTAAGTCCTGAGTCCTGAGTCCTGAGTCCTGAGTCCTAAGTCAAAAAACAATCCATTAATGGTGACAGAAATGGTTACAGAAAAGTGACAGGAAAGTGACAGAAAGAGTTACAGAAGAGTTACAGAAGAGTTACAGCCATGGTCCCAAGGTTTTTGTGTCCTTTGTGCATTCTTAGTGTTCTTTGTGGTTTAAAAAAAATCCCACGCAAAAAGCGCGAAGGTTTCGCTAAAAGCGCAGAGGAATTTCCAGCTTCAGTTTTTCGCAGAACCGGGAACTTCCAGACACTACTTCCGACTAATTTTCCTTACTTTTGCATTCATATAATAAAAATCACTATTATCCGACTAAAAAGTAATTTTACTCTTTTTCAAACGTAACTACCAGATAAACAGGCATTATGATTTTATTTTTAAAAGCCACCCCCTATATAAATTGCAGGTTATACTGCAAATTTTTTGGAGGAGAGCCTGTTCGTTTTAAATAATATCGGTTCGTGCTTCTTAGTAATTCAAACACATCCAACAAGCTTATCAGATGTATCCTTACTAAGGAAGCTACCACCGAAAACGCTTTTTTAGTTTGTGCCATTCTTTGTATTAC